>NZ_CP006590.1 GCF_000737515.1 Hymenobacter sp. APR13 | reverse complement strand
GGCCCTGTTTTAGTCCCTCTGACGTACTCAACTGTTTTTGGAGCACCCTCACCTGCTCAGCTGCGGCCGTGTTCGCCTGGGCCAGCTTGGCGACCTCAGCGAGTTGCGCCCGCGCGGCCTGGGCTTGGCGGGCCAGCTCGGCATTAATCCGGGCCTCCTCACCGGCTTTCCATTCGTCGTGCTTCCACGGCGCGGCCGGCGGGCTGCTCAGCTCAAATGCCGGTGCCGGTGCGGCGGGCTTGGTCAACTCCGCCACGCGCTGCGCGTGCTGGGCCTCGAACCCATACAGGCGCTGCATCGGGTCGTGCTTGGCCTGGCTGTGCTCGACACCACGTTCAAACCCGTGCGGGGCCATTGCCTGGGCGTATTGGGTTTGCAACTCCCGCAAGCTCTTAGGATTGAATAGCTGGTCGGCCGACAAGGTGTTCTTGGCCGTGATGGGGGCCAGCACGGCGTGAATGTGCGGGGTCTTTTCGTCCTGGTGCAGGGTGAACGAAACTATATTCTTGGCCCCAAACTGCTCCTTCAAAAAATTCAAATTGTCTTGCGCCCATTTACTTTTTGAGTAGTCGGCCGCTCGCCCGTCCTGGCCCCGAACAAACCCCTCCGGGCTGCCGGTCAGGATTACCTCCATCCCGCGCACCGAATCCGACCGGATGCGCTTCACCCCAGCTTCCTGAATGCGGGCTTCCAAAAGGCTCCAGTAGTCTTTCTGCTCGTGGTTGATATACTCCCGGTTCGGGTGGGGGGCCTCCTTGTCGACGTTGCCTATCGCGTGGGGGTGCTGCGCCTGGCGGTAGTTATGGCCAGTGGCCGCGAGGGCATGCGCCTGGGTTTTGATTTTGGCAACTCGGATGACAGCGTAGGGCATGGGGCAGTGGGGAAAGGGAGTAGGCAGGCGGCTTAGCCTGATGCCTTTTTTACCTCGGGGGGACAGGGGGCAGAGCCCCCAGGGGAACGAACTGCCCCGCAGGGACCACGGTTTGAACTTGGGGGAGGGGGCGCGTAGCAGACCCTCCCCCAAGTTCAAACCATAGTGGGTTATGGCTTTGTTTTTCTAGAGGTGGGTAAGATACGATTTTTTGCCCTACCTTAGCCGAGCTTACCTGAAGCGGACCTGTTTGGTAGAGGTATCGAGCAGGAAGGAATACGGTAGGTGCTATAAACGCCTGGAGCCGGGAAGTGTGTTGAAGGTTAGCCCTCTACACGACCCGGCTCTTTCTTGTGTTACTTCTGCTTGAATACTTGATTCACAATAGAAATAAGTCTGTGATGTAAGTCTGAGTCTATCTCGCTATTGACCGTCAGTCTACTGGCACCATCTAGATCCTGAGTTAGTATGTAAGCGCGCAATTTTGAAAGAGAGAATTCAGGATCTAATTGACGATACTCCGTCTCTAGCTCACTAAGCAATTTGTGTAATTCTTCCTTGGATGCCCACTGCTTATGAGTGTAAAGAACATCCTTCAAAGTAGGTTTGAAATCCATAAGTTCGAAAATTTATCCCCCTAAGATACAAAGGAATAGTGCAATATTATTTCCCCTACCGCGATTTCTCGGACTGCTCGTGTAAGTCCTGGCTTTATACTGAAATCATACTAGAGCGATAAGCTATTCTTGATCATATAGCCAATCTTCTATATTACCTCCGAGTAAGAAGCTCCATCCATGATCATCAGACGAGAATAGTATTCCTAATTCACTTACGATACAATTTATAATCATTTCGTTATCCATTTCATTTAATGAAATTATCTCCCCAGAATCTAATTCGACAAAGTTTTTACTTGCCGTTAAAATAAAAGCTATATCACCATTTTCTTGTGATGATATATTATTAACTCTGAAAGAAATCCAAGGACCACCATATACTGAACCTTCTTCTGTAATATATATCGGAAAAGTATCTTTTATACTGCTCGGTAAAAAATCGATAAGGTTTGCAGTAAGATAACCTTTATCTTTAAATCTTATGCTGTCTCGCAGCTTTATGTGTACTTCGCAGTATATACCGTTTATAATTTCTTGTTTAGGTACAGATAAATCAAGTTCTAAGACCCCACAGTAATCAATTCCAGATATAACCAATTTTTTATCCTCACCAATACACTCAGCTACACTGCTTAATAGCTGATTCCGATCAGGTTTTCCATGAACTATATCTTGCTTTTCCTCAACGGGTTGTAAAGACATTATTATATCCAATGCCTCTATTTTATAAACTTTATAATACTCAAGTACTGAAAGAGCTATTTGAAATACTTCAATTTCCGATTTATTTCCTGATTTGGAATTTACTTCTTCTTCCCATTTAGTTAATAGAATAAGACAAGCAACAGCCATTGTTTCTCTCTTCGAGAAAACAAACCAATTTATAGAACTTATTACTCTTCTAAGATCACTGAAATTAGGTACTATATCTTTTGATTCCCAAAATTTAAGAAATGTTCTTATTCTATCAGCATCGTTTTCGATATTAGTTACTAATTTTCTAGCCTTAATTTCTCCATGATCTCTCACGTATGAATTAAATAAGGATGTCAATATTACCCACGTTTGTGTTTTTCTTTTTGCAGAATCCATTGAGATAAGTGTATTTACGGAATTAAGATAAGACAGTCAGATTATGTGCCTCTGGGGGCTCTGCCCCCTGTCCCCCCGAGGTAAAAAAGGCATCAGGCTAAGCCGCCTGCCTACTCCCTTTCCCTTTTGTTCCCTACAGCTCTGTTTCTAGCTTGTCCTATCAGCCTATGTTGAATGGGGGAATGGCATCAAATACCGACAATTGTTGTGGGTCACCCTGCTTTAACCTCTTCTTTTTGACGTAGCTGCGCACAAAGCTTACTCGGTCCCCATTGAACATTATCATGGGGTTGATGAAGTATACATTCTCATTGTAGCCCCTGGCAAGAATTTTTGCTTCTATCAGGCTGGCGAGCGCGGCGTAAATGGGCTTGATGCTCTTGTACTGGGTGTATTCCATGCACTCATCGATGAAGAATTCCAGCTTGTCAGATTTGGGCCTCATTTTCTGCATGATGTACCCAAAAACCCTAATAGCAGGCTTGGAAAGCTCCCAAAAGCTCTCGAATTGACTTAAATAGAGCTTGGTGAATTTTTCTTCGTCCACCTCTATCTCCCGAATGAACATAGTATGGCCCAAAATCTCGCCTGTTTTGGGGTCGAATGCTTGCAGCATTGCGCTCTCGCCAGTGCGAGTTGCGGTCTTGTACTTGCGAGAGATTTGCACCTCGTCTAATGCCTTATCTAAGAAGGGATTAGTTCTGTTTCGTTCAAAATCGGAAAGTTTCACTTTACAAAACAGGGCTAAAAAGGAAAAAATGAATTCCCTCAAAGGTAAAAATGACTTTCCAAATAAGCACCAAAAAAGGAAAGTTTCACTTTCTTTTTATTGCTTATTTATGCCAAGTGAAACTTTCTAAGGTGGAAAGTCCAGCTTTCCAGTATGGAAAGTGATTAGTACTAGTAATCAAGTAGTTATACAGGACTACTTCTTAAGTTCTTAAATTGAGGGTATTTCGGGCTCGAATTACATGCCGATTCCACCCCCTCGGCTTTGGCCTTTGCTCTGCTTCAACGCCTGCTGGGCCGTGCGCTCGATGGCGGCCGTAAGCTGCGGGCCAATAAACTGGCCGTTTGGCTGAATTTCGGTGGTTTTGAACCTGGCTCCGGTCAGTTCGTGGACCAAAACAGTGCCCTTGCTCTGCTCGTCGCGCTCGGCGTGGTAGCCTGCGGCTTTCAGCTTGGCCTGGAAGTCGGCCGCATCCTTTACCGGCTTGGCTAGGGTCTGCTCCAGCGTGGTCACGAGCGCCTGGCGCGTTTCCTCGCGCACTTGCTGCCCGTACTGCTTTAAATCGGGCAAATCGGCTCCCTGGGCGTACTGCACGGCCGTGCGGTCGTAGTCGCGGGAAAGAATAGCTTCCTCCTGGTGCGCGGTCTGTAAAGCCCCAAAAT
>NZ_CP006589.1 GCF_000737515.1 Hymenobacter sp. APR13 | reverse complement strand
CGTTTTACAATTACTAAGGTTGCTCAAAGCTGAACGGTGTAGGGGGCTGCTGGTGATAAATATCTACCCGGTTTACTCCGTCCCGGATGGTGCCGGCGTCATCGAGCACGATAGATTCAGGAAAGGCAAAGTGCTCGCGCAGTTGGGCCGCGTCAATGGGGCCCGTAAAGGCGTAGTGCAGTTCGCCCCCGGGGTCGGACCGCCACCCGTCCGTGTGCCACCACTGCGCCGGGCAGTTGCCCTGAGCCAGCAGAAACTCAATGACGGGGCGCAAGTGGCCGGTGCGCGTGTCGTGGCCAGGGCCGTGGGCGGTTCCTTGGGGCGCAATCGGACGCTTGGGTGGGGGCTGTAGTGGATTTGGGTCGTGCATCGAGCAGGTCACAAACGTGGTCAATAGCCAACTCGCCCCGAACGTAAAGGGCCAGCAGGCGCAATTCATAAAAATCCGCGGCCGCCACCGTACCCTGGGTGAGCTGCAGACACCCTTTTACGACCTGCCGCCGCCTTGCTTCGTCTACCATCCCGCAAAGGTGCGGCCTACTTAATCGGGCAACAAGCTGAACAAAAGCCTATTCCGGTGCTAAAAACCCGTATTTTACCGAGGGAAACACGTAGCAGGCCGGCCCGTCCGGCAAGGATAACTACGTAGAGGTCCGGTATCTCGCGTGGCCCTAGGCAAACTGGATTTTGGGGGTAGTCGGGGGTGGGTATTCTTTCCCTCTGGTTCCTGGAAAAAGTCGCTTAACATAAAAACGGTTCTCGGACACTTCTGGGAATCGCACCGGTTTTTGCCCCCACGGCCCCACCGCCTGGCTGTGGTACTTTCCCGGTGTGGGGCCTTATTTTTCGGGTGTATTTTGCAGGGGTTTGGTAACTTGACCCATCTACATCAAGAGTACCATACCTGCTCTTTTCTTTCAGCGTATCCGTTCTATGGTTGACTATTTATGCCTGAAGCTCCTACCTCTCGCAAGCGCAGGCCTCCGCTAGCAAATTCTCTATTACAAAGCGGAATATCACACATGCGGGTAGCGTTGGAGTTCTTCAACCGTCCAACCCAACCGCACCGTTATGAGATAGCAGCCGAATTAGCATTAGCTGCTTGGGAGAAAGTCTTAAAAGCCTATCTGTATAAGGTCAGACCACGATTCAAAATATTCCTTCCAGACGGCAAAACTAAAGGCCTAAACGAATGCCGGGATGAAGTCAGAAGACGCTTAACTGGTAGTGCTCAGTCTTTCCTTGCAACTCATGCCAATCTAGGCATCACCTACAACTACCGTAACCAGAGCGTGCACCTTTATGGGCAAGCTATGGACGCTATACTACTAGGCCTCTTTGCTGAATGCGTTAGGAATTTTTCTCACTTTGTGAGGCAACATTTCCAACGAGAACTCCTCTCACCTGAGGACCTAGGGGTGCTACCAGTAGGTTTCAGCAGGCCTATAGTCCCTGAGGATTTCTTAAGTAATCAGTCAGCAAGTACCAATGCGCCAATTGAGGTACGCAACTTTTTAAAAGCTCTTAGCGATGCTGGAGAAGAATTGCATGCTCAGGGATTGACACCAGAGCACTCTATCTTAGTCACATACTTCGTTCATCTGGAGGATTCAAGGAGAGCCTCCAATGCTGATCTTGTGGTCCGGGTAAACAACTCTGAGCCTGAAGCAGCTACGCTCAGTGTGCATAGACACATTACATTGCCAGAGCAAGTTAGAATCACTAATAGCAGAAATGCGCCTGAAGTACAATTAGGTGATGACCAACTTTGGCAGCACTTTAATCTGCGTACATGCGATGTACAAGAATTCGTAAAAGAACGCTGGCCTCACGTTAAGCATAATCAGCAATTTTGGGACTTGCTTACTCGCCTAGGGGAAAACCCAAACGTTCTACGTATGAGTTACTTAGATCCTGTTAGGAAAACGGGCAAGGGAAAAAAGATGTATAGCGACGTGATTTATCAGCTTCTAATAGCTGAGTATGGAGAGTAAGCATGGCGTCTAATGAAGGGGCCAACTGTTAGTCCGCCTTCTCTAACGCACTCCCTAATAGTGCAATTTTCATTGCTTCACAAGCACTTGTATTGTCAATTCAACCACAAAAGTTCTGCCTACGAAACACATTTACGGTCTTAATTCATGGTTTTCATCACCCCACCAATCCCACCCGCTGACGTTATTTCACTAGGCGTTTATCACCCTTGGCACGGTGGCAACAATCCTGCTTTTGATGCTTTTAGTAGCCTTGTTCTAAGTCTAAAGAAACAGGAAACCAGAGGTTTGAACTACTTCCTAGCGCAACTAGCACCACTTTTTCGAGACGGTATTGCTATTGCCGTAGTCCCCTCTCATGACCCAGCAAACACCACTTCGGGCATGAAAACGTTGGCTAAACACCTGATAAACAACACAGCACGTATTGATGCAGTAGACTGTTTACAGCGGACAGTGAAAGTGGTGAAGTCAGCTACAGGTGGTGACCGTAGCATACAAAAGCACCTTGGCTCCATTCAGGTGAATCAGCCTGAACTAATCAGAGGGCAGACAGTATTGCTACTGGATGACGTAACCACCTCTCATAATTCGCTTCAGGCTTGCCGCTCCTTGCTCCTAGATGCTGGAGCTGCTTCAGTGCAGGGGTATGCCCTTGGTCAAACTCAATGAGAACCCCAACATGAGATCCGAATATATCTTAACCCTGCTCAAAACGCCTAGAATCGGTCGTAAAACAGCAGAATTCATCATTGCCAGCTGCTCGGATACCCCTCACCGCGTTGCTGACCTATTAGATTGCTTTCACACGGCTCGCAAGAAGCGACCTAGTATGCCAGTGCCTACTCTTGATGACCTCCACACAGCACATGAGAAGGCACTAACAGTACTGAGCAAGTGTGAGCAAAGCGGAGTCGACGTGCTTTCAACAGATGACAGGCACTATCCCGACCGCTACCGGAATATTCCAGACCGGCCGTTACTAGTGTATGCTAAGGGCAATTTGCAGGCACTTAACACGGAGCATTCAGTTGCCATCATTGGAACTAGAGAACCTAGCGCTTTTGGTAACAAAGCAGGTTATCGGTTAGCCCAATTGTTTGCTGAACAGCGATTTACCGTTATCAGTGGCTTAGCTACTGGCTGTGACACCATCGCGCACCGAGCTTGCCTAGATGCAGGGGGGCAAACGGTGGCAGTACTGGCAAGTGGCGTGGACTACATTTATCCGAAAGAGAACAGGGGGTTAGCGCAAGAAATTCTTGAGACTAATGGGTGTCTAATCTCTGAATATGAGGTTGGCGTAAAGCCTCAACCCGTCTTTTTTATTGACCGCGACCGTTTGCAAAGTGGTCTTAGTGACGCCGTTATCGTCATTGAGACAGATATTAAAGGCGGCACTATGCACACCGTCAAATTCTCACAACAGCAAGACCGCTATCTAGCATGCCTTTCACATCCAGCACAGTATCGCGACCATGACAAGGCACAGGGGAATAACATGCTTATTCACGATAAGAAAGCCTTCCCGCTAGGCAGTAGCGAAGAAATCAGTCGATTCCGCAACCTGCTTGTGCATGGCCAATACAGAGACTCAGACCAAGCCCCAATAGCACAACCATTGACTACACTTCCTAAAGCAACAGCAGCACTCTCAGCTTCTGCACAAAACCCTAATTATCATGCAGATGGGGAGTATGAGCTTCATGTATCACCTGGTACACAGTATAAGTTTTTTTAAGTATGTACCTAATCTTTGACCTCGACCAGACATTACTTGATTCTAGTATTGCAGAAGTGCATCGCAAAAACAGGCAGTGGCCAAACGTTTATCCCCTTATCCCTAGAATGGGAGTGTACGATGGCATTGAGGAAATTTTCGCTCATATCAGCCGGACTGACACCAAGGTCGCCGTTGTGACATCGTCTCCTGGAACATACTGTAGCAAAGTCATTCAGCACTATAAGTGGCCCATTCCCATTACAGTATGCTACCATGACACTACACAGCGCAAACCACACCCTGCACCAATTCAGCTTGCATTAGAGCGGCTAGGCAACCCTCCCCTCGATCAAGTATACTCTTTCGGGGATATGGCTACTGACATTACTGCCTCTAATGCAGCAGGAGTACACAGCGTGGCATGCTTATGGGGAAGTAATGACCCTGCAGCTCTGTTAGCAGCGCAGCCAGAGTTCACTTTCAACACCCCGCATGAAGTAGTAGCCTTCTTAGATAAATTGCGCGCTTAGCTACTTAGGAGCAAATAGAATATATTTTGGGGGACGGTTCGCGAACACTCGATGTGATCGTTTCCCAGTCGAGGGACCTTGTTTACGACGTTGACTCTCGACCAGTGCCGCCTCGGCCAGCGCGAAGTTGTGGGCGTGGCGGGCGTCTCGTGGCGGGTCGAAGCGGCGCAAGCCTCGGCGCTCCTGCAGCATCAGGGCGTGAATGTTCGTTTGGTCCTCTTCATGGACCGATTCCACGTCCCAATGCACGGCCCCGTTCTCGAAGAAAGCGGCGCGCACGGCCAGCAGGGCAAGGGTACGGGCCTGGTTCCGGGGCCACTGCTCAATCAATTCGTCCAGCTCATTGGCTGCTGCTAGGTAAGTTGGGTACTTCCATAAGCAGTACAAGGTGTAGGCCGGCCGGGTGGGGTCACCCTGGAACGTTCTAACCGGATAGAGGTGCTTGCTGAACCGCTGGCGGGCCTGCTGGCGGGCCTGCTGGCGGGCCTGCTTTTTCTGGCTTCCTGTCATACCATACTATACGCAAAAAAGCCCCTTTTCGCCGGCAAAAAGGGACTTTTCTCGCTTCACTACCGCCTCTTTTTCGGGCTACATTCCGATTCCTCGGCTGCGACGCTCCGGCCTCGGGGCGGGGTGCTCCACGGCCGGCGTAACAGCTTGGTCCGGGGCGGCTGGGGTCACGTCGCGCTGCGGGGTCACGGCCTGCTGCGGCTGCTTTTGCTCGGCGGCTTGCTGCGCCGCCTGGCGTTGCAGCTGCTCGCGCAGGGCCTGGGCGCGCAGGGCCGTGCATTCCTCGGGGGTGCCGTGCTGCATCGTGTGGGCATAGCGGAAGGTTTCGACCAGGGGCCGCTCGTAGCCGAACGCCTGGTCAAAGGCCTGCTCTACCCGCTCCGAGTACTGCTTGCGCTCGAAGCCGCCCGTTACTACCCCGCGCTCGGTGTTTTTGTGGTTGGTCAGTGGGCTCAGATGGTAGGGGTTCTTGCGGTCCAACTCGCCGGCCTGCTTGCGCTCGGTGTAGCGGGCAAGGTTCTCTGTGCGGCTGACCAGGACGTGAACGTGCGTCTGCTCACCTTCCTTGGCCTGGCCCCGCTTCACGTCGCCCACCTGCACCGCCCGGTCCTGGGGGCCGGTCGTGCGTTCGTGCTCCACCTTGGCGAAGTACACCAGGTCTTTCCCCTCGATGCCCTTCCCAAAGTTGGCCGCGTACTCTTCCATCGCCGCCCGGGTGTAGGTTTTCAGCTTCTCCGGGTCGCTGCCAATATGGCGCAGTTCAGCCTGGCTCGGGGCAAGTATCACCTGGTAGTACTTGTCGGCGTCGCGGTTCAAATTGCGCTTGTTGCGGTCGAGCGTCTGCGTAACTTCGGCGGCGGGCACGTCCTCGCGGTCGAGGCTGAACCACTCGCCTTGCACCTCCTTTTCAAGGTACTCGACCAGGCCCGCGCAGCTGCCGGTGCGCTGGGACAGGCCCTTGCCGGAACTGGGGATTTTGGCAACCATTAGGCGGGCGGGGTGGCGGGTGAAGGGGGCGGTGGGGTAGCGGCGGCCGGCGTCGGCGCGGGGACTCGCGGAATGAACTGGGCTGGGTTCAGCTCGCGGCCGAGTACGGTCGTGAGCACCTTGCGCAACGGGGCCAGCTCCGGAAAGGCGTCGTAGCTGGGGGCGGCGCTGCTCAGCAGGTTCGGGTGCCGGTACTCGGGTTTGAAGGCCTTGCGGACCACCGACGTCAGCCACTGCTCCACGTCCGTCAGCTGGGGCTCGGTCATCCCGATGGGAGCGGCCGTCCAGCTGTGCACGGCCTGCACCTCGGCCAGAATGGGCTTGAGGTAGGTCTTCTCCTGCTCCCGGATGAATCCAATGGTGCGCTTGTCCAATTGGTCGAGCTTGGCCGTGAGCTTGCCTAGGGCGCTGCTCAGGTCCGGGCCGTTAGGCTCGCGGGGGTCGGCCTTAGTCACCCGGAAGTACTGCACCATCGCGGCCAGCAGTTCGGGATTGGTCAGGCTGTGCTCCTTGGCCAGCTTCCGGAAACCCTGGTACGCCGCTTCGTCGGCACGTATCGTTTTGTCCATGAACTCGCGTTTGAACTCAAATTGTTGTTGATAATCAGTGTATTGCATACGCATGTACTCGCTTTGAGTTCATTTCATTTTCCCTTTTGTTTGATTATCAACTACATAATATAGAGCGGAACGCTATGAAGCGAAGCGAATAGCGTTTCTGCTCGCTTCTGTTCCAGAACGACGACGTTAGGGGTACGTCCGCGCCGTTAGGATAGGCCCCACCCGCCTAACTCTGAGGTTTGATAAGTGAACAAGAGGGAAGAAAAGCCGCGGCCCACTTGGTACTGCCGCCTTTCTGTGCTACCCCTACGGCCTATCCTGAACGTACTTTTTAGGCGGTGCGGGCGGGTTCGTACCTGGCTGGGTTTTGGTCGAAAAGGATAGGTTCTGTCAGTCGCCCGTAAGCAAACAGCCGCTGCCCGAATCCCCCAAAGATGCTACCTGGTTAGCTCCGGCCTGGGCCTGCCTTACAGCCCATGCAGCGGCCCGTGGTCCTCGTCGGTGGCGGCTTGGCTGGCGGCTGGGGGGTTGGCCGGGGCCTCCGGTTTTGCAATTGCAAACGCCTCGGCCTCCTGCGCGGGACCGGCGACGATGGCGCGCACCTGGGCCTTGATGGCGGCGAAGTTTTGGCCCACCTGGTCGGCCGTTGCTTCCTGGAACGGGGCAATCTTCGCGGCCTTGCTCGGCTCGGCCCGGAAGGTGGCGCGGAACTCCGGGCGGCTGCTTTCCACCACCAGGCCCGCGAACTCGCCCACCCCGAAACGCATCACCTGCTGGGCCTCCAACTTGTCGCGCTGCTGGATGCTGGCCGACGTGCTGCTGCTCGTCGTGTGGGTGCTCGGCTTGAAGATGTTCAGCGGGCTGCTCTTGCTGCGGCCCGTCGTGGTGGCGTAGTACGTCTTGTCGATTTTGCCGAATAGCTTGCTCACCCGCTCGGCCGTGCTGGTGTTGGTGGTGCGGCCCCAAAACTGGTTGCCCAAGTTCGCTAGAATCATCTCCGCTTCCTGCCGACTTGTCAGGGCTTCCATCTGGGCCACGTCCTGCACGGCGTACACGGTGGCCACTCGGTTGCTGCGGGCCGTGGCCGGCAACTGGGCAAAATGGGGAATGAACAGCGTGGGCGCTTCGTCGAGGAGCACCAGGCTCGGCAAGCGGCCCTGCTGGTTCAGCCGCTTGATGGCCGTGGCCACGATGAGGGAAATGAGCGGGGAAAAGGTCGTGCTCAGGGCCGGGTCGTTGCCCACCACCAGGACGCCCGGCGTCTCGGCGCGGTTCAGGTCAAGCGGAACCTGGTCGCCGCTCATCACCCAAAAAATCTCCGGCGTGTTGAGCACCGCTAGGTAATTCTGAATGGTCGAGAACACGCCCGCAATGGTGTTTTCGGACTTGCTGGCGCTAGCAATCGAGGCAATCAGGCCGCGCACTTCCTCGTCCTGCTGCAGGGTGGCCAGCAGCTGCGGCGCGTCACTCTCCAGTATCAGGCTCACCGCGGCCGGCAAGCTGCAGTGCTGGGGGTGGTTGCGGCGCAAATACCAGATGCAGCCGGCCAGCAGCACCTCGCCCGACTGAATCCAGAAATTGCGCTGCTGCGCGGCCTTGGCGTCGAGGTTGGTCAGGATGGTGGCCGCGGCCTCGCGGGCAAAGCTGGCGGTGGCCAGCAGCTCGGGCGCGAGCGGGTTTACCCGGTGGCTTCGGCTCAGGTCGGTGAAGTTGACAAAGTAGGGCGTGACGGGGCTCCCCTGGTAGCTGCCCGCTACTTCCTCGGCCAGCGTGGGAAACTTGAAGTCATACACAACGCCCGTCAGGCCCAGCGCGCCCGCCTGCTGCAGGATGGGCTCAATAATCGACTTGCTTTTGCCGCTGCCCGCGCCGCCCGCGATGAAGGTGCCCCGGAACGGGTTGCCGAGTCGCACGTTTGGGCCGCTGGTAGTGCGCAGCACGAAGTGCAGGGGGTTGTCCTCGCTGCCGGGCGCCGCGGCCTCCTGCGGGCCGGAAACGGCGCGAAAAACGCTGTATCCTAGCCAGCCTAACAGGGCCCACGTTACGAGCCCGCCCAATCCAAGTACGCCGCCGAGTACGGTGGCCAGCAGGAACAGGCCCACGAAACGCACAAAGGACGTTAGCCAGTCGTCCGGGGCCTGGCGCAAGCCGACCGCTCGGTACAAGCCTCGGGATACCTGGGGCAGTGCCCGGTGCAGCAGCCGCGCCGCGAGCTGCGCGATACTCGCGTAAATCAGGGCCTCAACCAGGTGGCCCAACCAGTAAAAAATCGTCGTCATAGGGGAAAGGATAGCTCCGGCCTACGGTACGGCGAAGCCCAACAGGGGGCTAAAAACCGGGGGTAAACAGGGGTACAAGGCCGCACAAATAAGCTCAACAATAGCGAGTTATACCATTGATTACCAATAATATACAGTTTATAAAATGCGCGCAAATTACCGGCTTCTTGTGCCGTTGCTGTCTTTGTTTGGGCTGCGCCGCTTCGCCCTACCATCACCTTAAAAGCCTTTTTTCCCTCGCGCGAAACACAATTTGTGCTATTTGAGCTATTTGTTCTATTTGTAGAGCACGTAACTAATTGATTTAAAGAATGTAACAGCGCATAAAGGAAACCTTTGATTCGCGAAAGGAAACCTTTGATTCGCGAAAGAGAACTTTTGATTCGTGAAAAGGAAACCTTTGATTCGTCTGAAGGAAACTTTTGATTCGTGAAAGGTCAATAGTAAAAGAAACAGTTACTGACAATAGTTACCTTTGGTGTATAAATGTGTAAGCAGCAACCCTTGACACTATGAAGCAGACGCTGGAAGTCCGTCACCACAACGCTATTACAACGGCTCGTTACGAGTACAGTGAATTGCAGTTAGACCTGTTTTTCTACCTACTATCCAAGCTGCGCAAAGATGATACCTCCGGCGTGTATGAGATTGTGGTAAAGGACTTAAGCGAGATTACAGGCAAAAAATACGCGTACAACTACCTGCGCAAAGCCACGGAAGCAATGGGCTCCCGCATGTTTGAGGTGCTGACGGAAAAGAGCTACAAGCAATTGTGGATGTTTCAGCACATCGAATACATGACCGGGGAGGGACGTATCGAGGTGAAGCTGTCTGAATCTATCCGGCCCTACCTGTTCGACCTCAAAAACAACTTCACCAGCTTCGAGCTGCTCTCGGCGCTGCGGCTCACCAGCAAGCACGCCAAACGCATCTACACGCTTTGCAGCCAATGGAAGGACGTGGGCGAAACCAAGAAATTCGACCTGCTGGACTTCAAGAAAATGCTGGGCCTAGTCGATGCTAAGGGCAACGAGGAATACACCAAAGTCGCCATGTTTAAGGCGAAGGTGCTGGATGTGGCGGTCAAGCAAATCAACGAGCACACGGACCTGAGCATTAGCTACACGCTGGAAAAAAAGGGCCGCGCCTTCAAAAACGTGGTGTTCCTGGTCGAGCCGCAAGCCGTGGACGTGGTGGCCACGCTGCCCGACCTGGGGGCTGCGGCTCAATCGCTGCCGGGGGTGGCCGCGCACCAGGTTGAGAACGCTGGCCGACTACTCGCGCAGCTGAGCATCACCACGCCCGAACTGGTGTCGCAAATCCTGGCCAGCCCGGCACACGTCGCCGCCTGCAACAAGTTCGCGCACGACCTGAAAACCGGCAAGCACACTAAATCACACTCCCTCTCGGGGCTGCTGCTGACTATACTGGGTATCAAGAAAGCTAGCAACGGCCCGCTGTTTGACAAGCCCGCCAAAGCTCGTTAGCCTCGCTCCTATTTGCCGAATACTCGCTGCCAAAATCCCTTGCGGGCGGGCTCAGCCATTCGGGCGGCAATTCCTTCGACTAATTGGGTCAGCTGCTCCACCTGCACCTGCAGGTCGCGGGGGCTGGCTGGCAATTGCGACTGCGTGAGCTGGCCCTGACAGAAGGAACGCACGTCCTCATTGACAAACTGGCCCATCGTCTTGCCGGCGCGCTGGGCCGTTTTCTCTACAATGGCCCGCGTTTCCAAATCTACCCCCCGAATAGCCCAAAGGCCGGTATCTGGGGCCTTGCGGGGCCTTCCGCCTTTCGCTTTGGGTTTTGTTGTGTTTTGTTCCGGCTTTGTTTCGGGTGCTTCAACAGGTGTTAAACTTAACTCCGGTTCTGTTGCCGCGTTTTCGGGAAGTGTTGAACTCAACTCAGGTTCTGTTGCGGCTCCTGCATCAGGAGTTATACCTAACTCCGGTTTTGTTGCTGCCTTCGGCTGGCTCATCGGGTTCTGTTAAACGTTTAGTTTAACAGCTAAACTAGCAATAAATAGCCCGATTGCATTGTGATAACTAAACATTAGGTTTAGTTATCACAATGCAATCGGGCTATAAATCCGCTTTTTACAAGATTATACGCTATACAATAGGCGCGTTGCCTATACCGTAGTGGTACGGCCTAGCCTATCTAGGAAGTGCTTGCAGTTACACCGCTAACTGATTTAGCTTGCTACTTTTGTTAGTCCTATAGACTGAAAACTTAACCCACCAGACTTTGCCTCGCACCTCACTGCCCACAATGACGAATGAACAGATTTTTGTAGAGCTACGGGACAAAAGTTCTAATTGGCAAAATGAAGAGGAAGTGCGCGTTGGTTGGGTTACTACCCTACAACAGGCGCTGGGTATCACCTTCGACTTAGAGCGTGGCCGCCGCGATTCTAGCTACAATAACCTCATTATTGAGTTCAAGGATAAAGGTCTTTTCTATGGCCGGACGGACAGTGCTAAGTTCAAGGAAGCCATGGACGACCGCCTGGCCAAATACATTCCAAGGGCAGCGCGTCAGGATGGCCTCGACGCTAGCAATTACATAGGCATTGCTATTGACGGTGAACACCTAGCTTTTGCTCAGTGGGTAAATGGCCAGCTAGAGCCTGGCCCATTATACCCTTTATCAGCTACTTCCGTGGGGTTGGTGGTTGACGCAATTCAGGCGAATTTCCTCCGGGCTGTCACTAGCTCAAACCTCATAGAAGACTTTGGCCCTAATTCCCCGGCAGGTATGGCCGTAATGCGGGAATTAGCAGCGCTGCTTTCGGCCGCGCTGGCTGAACCAGATGGGAACAAAATCACCATGCTCTTCCAAGAGTGGCGCACACTCTATGGGCAAATTTCGGATGCTGCTCGCCGGGCCGCTGCTGCGAGTCAGGCGCAGCTCAGATTTCAGGTGCAGGTGCCGGAAGAGTTGCTAATTCCGGCTAGCCTATTCATCATCCATACCTACAACTCGCTTTTAATGAAGCTACTGGCGGCTGAAATTATAGCGAGCCATGGGCTTACCTCGTTCCGTTTTTTCAGCCAAAGCATCTTAGCTCAGGATGAAGCCGCTTTGCCTGACTTGTTAGCCCGCGACGTTGAGGGAGGCGAATACTTCAATGCAGCTGGGGTAAAGGGTTTTGTTGAAGAAGCTATTTTCTCCTGGTACCTCTCCGCTTTCCAAGAGGGCAACGCTGGCCAGCCACTACTGGCCGCTATTCGGGCTTTACTGTCTAGGCTCTCCTTGTATCGCACCGATAAGCTAGAAGCTGCCCAAGCGAACGACGTACTTAAAAGCTTCTACCAAAACCTTGTTCCTGAGGTGCTTCGCAAAAGTCTGGGCGAGTATTATACTCCCGACTGGCTGGTAAAATACAGTGTAGATAAGGTAACGCCGGCCTCGTGGTTGGGGGTGCGCGTGCTTGACCCTACGTGTGGCTCCGGGTCGTTTCTGCTCGAAGCAATCCGCCGTAAACGGGCTGCAGCAGTGCTTGCCGGTACCAGCAGCCTTGAATTGCTGCAAGAGTTAGCGCACACGGTGTGGGGGTTTGACTTGAACCCACTGGCGGTGCAAACGGCACGGGTTAACTACCTAATCGCTGTGGCCGACCTCTTAGCCGCCAATCCTGGCCATGAGTTTGAAGTTCCTGTACTGTTAGCTGACGCGGTGTACTCGCCGGCTCGTCAGCCCTACGAGGCGGAAGATGTGGTGCGTTATCGGGTTGGCTCGGAAGTGGCCGACCTAGAAGTGGTTTTGCCGGCAGAGCTTGCCCTTGACCGGGTGCGTCTTGATAGAGTATTTACTGTTCTGGGGGCTGAAATCGAGCGGAACCATGAACCTGCTGAGGCGCTGCAAGCCTTGGTGCGTCGCCATGCTCTAACGGCTAGTGAGGTAAGCAACTGGACCGGGCCACTAAGTCAAACCTACGGCAACGTATTAGCCCTGCACCGCCGAAACTGGAACGGTATCTGGTTTCGCATCGTGCGGAATTTCTTCTGGTCTGCCACAGCTGGCCAGTTTGATATAGTAGTAGGCAACCCACCATGGGTGCGCTGGGCCAACCTGCCATCACTCTACCGGGAACGGGTAAAGCCTACCTGTGAGCAGTATGACATCTTCTCTTCTACTCCTTTTAGTGGGGGCAACTCCCTGGATATTTCCGGGCTAATCACTTATACGGTAGCGGATAAGTGGTTGAAACCAGAAGGCAAGCTAGTGTTTGTACTCACGCAGACACTATTTCAAAATCCTTCGTCGGAAGGCTTCCGGCGCTTTCGCATCAACGAAACGATGCACCTGCTTCCCGTTGAAATAGATGATTTAAAGGCACTTAAACCGTTTGCAGATGCTGCGAATAGTACGGCTGTCGCTGTATTTCAAAAGACAGAAACCGGACGCAACCCCTACCCGGTGACGTATCGAGTATGGGACCGAATAGGAACGACTTCAAGAAATATCCCTGCCGCAAGTTCGCCTGCGGAGGTTATGGCGCGCATCGAGTTTAAGGCTATGGAGGCCAATCCAGTAGGCGGAGTTGGCTCGCCCTGGGCTATCCTCCCACCTGGCCGCCATGAGCAGCTTGACGTGTTGCAAGGCACTTGCGATTGGGTACAGGGCCGCAAGGGCATTACGGCCGACCTAAACGGCATCTATTTCGTGCCGATTCTAGCTGAAAATGCTGGGCTGAATCGCGTTCAGATAGAAACTCGCCCGGAAGCGGGCAAGACTGACCTTGGCCCCAAACGTCGGTTTTGGGTCGAGCCGGATTTGCTATATCCGCTCCTTAAAGGAGCATCTGATATTGCCCCTTGCCGCCTCACTCGTGAGCACGAATGGTTTGTATTTGTGCCAAATACGGGCATTCTACGCCGACATTATGAGGCAGCTGCTGACTTAGTAGAAGGTACTTTGCCCCTCACCCTCCGGTACTTTGAAACCTATCAGGCAACGCTTGAACGGCGTTCTACTTACCGGCTTCGGATGAAAAACGCGCCATTCTATGCCATTTACACGGTGGGCAATTACACGTTTGCCCCTTACAAAGTGGTATGGGCTGAGCAGGGCAAGTTTGGGGCTGCTGTGGTGACTTCGGCACCTGTTCCATTGCAAGGAGACAAACCGTTTATACCTGACCACAAGCTGTTTTTCGCTGATTTTTATGAGGAAGCGCCCGCCTATTTTCTGTGTGGCTTACTCAATGCTCCTTGCGTGAAAGAGTACATAGAAAGCCACTATATCTCCATTCAATTAGGCGACGTGTTCAAACACATGACTTTGCCTCCTTACGATGCGGCGGAGCCTCGGCACGTCGAACTAAGCGAGCTGGCCAAACAGGCTCACTTGTGCCCTGAGGCGGAATATCCTGTTGAACTGGCTAAGGTTCTGGCTCTTGCTGACAGCATCCTATTGGGTGTTTAAAGGACAGGTTTTGTCCGCTAGCACGGCGTAAAACGCAAAAGCATCTTACTGACAGTAAGATGCTTTTG
>NZ_CP006588.1 GCF_000737515.1 Hymenobacter sp. APR13 | reverse complement strand
TGATGCAAGGGCGTAGGTTGATTGTCACATTCAACCAGTCAGCCAAAAAACGCGTGATGCCGGTCTTGGAAGTGCTGCGTATTGTAGCCAACAATTTCTACCCACGTCGCCTTGTCCCACGCCCACATCGCTGTCTGACGCACATGCAGTTTCTTTGAGCAACAGCGCGCAGCAGCTGTACAGTAGTTTCTGATTCGTATCATGATAGTTTACAATAAGTGATCGACCTCTTGCACAGGATCTACCAAGCGGTGCAGTAACTGCAGCTTACTGTTGCTGTAGCCGATAATACGGGATGGCTGGTTTTGGAGGGGAAGGAATGAGGTGGTCTAGAGAAGGCGGACAGAAGAAGGACGTATATTTCTTCTGTTATGGCAGCAAAAACCAGCGGGTCGTCGCCCGACAAACGGCGTAAATACGACGAGGCGTTCAAGGTCGAGGCCCTGCGCTTGGCGTCCGAGAGCCGCAGTACGCAAGCCGCAGCCCGCGAGTTGGGCATCAGCCCCAAGCTGCTCTACCGCTGGCAGCAGGCCCAAGTGGTGGCCGAGGTCGGCAGCGTCGAAGTGGCCCGTGACCCGGAGGTGCGTGCTCTGCGCGCCGCCAACAAGCGGCTGGCGCAGGAGCTGGATATTTTAAAAAAAGCCTTGGTCATCTTCGGCCAGCCGACCCCGTGAGTACGTACCGATACATCGCCCAGTGCCAGGTGCGGGTGCCCGTACGCCAGCTCTGCCGCGTGTTGCACATCGCGCCCAGCGCATACTACGCCTGGCACCGGCAGCAGGGCCAACCTGTACCCGAGCCGGCCTGGCAAGTAGCCGTACGCCAAGCATTTGTACGCCACAGCCAGCGCTACGGTACGCGCCGGCTGCGGGCCGAGGTGCAGGCCGAAGGCCATGGCGTGGGCCGTTGGCGCATTCGGCGCGTGCTCAAAGCGCACGGCTTGCGCGCCCAGCAGCCCCGCTCGTTCGTGCCCCGCACCACCGATTCCGACCCGGCCGTGCGCGCCGCCCCCAACCGCTTACTCGGCCAACCGGCCCCCACCGCCCCGAACCGGGTCTGGGTGGGCGACATCACGTACTTGCCCCGCCAGGGCGGCGGCTGGCTGTACTTAGCCATCTGGCTCGACCGCTGCTCGCGCAAAATCGTGGGCTGGGACGTGCGCGATACCATGCCCGAGGACTTGGTCAGCGAGGCCTTGCGCCGGGCCCTGGTCGTGCGCCGGCCCGCGGCTGGACTGGTCGTGCACTCCGACCAGGGCAGCCAGTACACGGCTACCCGCTTCAAAGCCCTGGTCGCCCAACACGGCGCACTGCAAAGCATGAGCCGGCGCGGCAACTGCTACGACAACGCCCACGCCGAATCGTTTTGGAGCCGCTTCAAGGCTGAACTGCTCGACGGCGGCAGCTTCCCCGGCCTGGCCGAAGCCAAGCTCGAAATCAGCCACCATATTGCCTATTACAACGCCGAACGCCGACATTCTGCTCTCGGCTATCACTCGCCCAACCACTTCGAAACCCAACTTCAAACAACGTCCCAATTGTGTTCGGCTTAGCTAGACCACCTCAGAATTTGAGTAATCCAATTGGCAAGCGCGCTCTTCTCCTCTTGTGTTAAGCCGGGTGTGCGGTCGAATGTGGCCATGTAAGCCGACCATAAAAAGTCTGGTGCCATGTACCTGATGGGCTAGCGCTGTTGGGAAGACCGAACATTCCGGAACGTGTGCGCGGCTTTCGTCACCAGTTGCCGGGGCGTTGTATGGCGGTACACGGCTGTACTCGCGATACTTTGATGACGCGCGAAATCAGATACTTCCTGTGCGCTATACCCCTGCTCGGCAAAATGAGTAATGCTCAGATGGCGTAATGTATGTGGCGTGAACTGAGGAAGGTTAGTCTGTTCCGCAATTCGATCAATCACTTTTCGCCAGGTAGCGCCCGTAATGCCCTGTCCCCGATTCTGTTTAGATTCTGATAAGAAGAGCGCTGCGTTGCCTTCTCCTACGGGAGTAGGCCGGGTCTTTAGATATAGATCCAGTAAGCGCCGGGTTCGAGGCGAAAATGTAACGCGTTGATCGCAATTTGTTTTATTATTCTCAGCGCGTATTGTAATAATTAAACCTGAGATATCGCTTACTTCCAATGTGCACAATTCATTTTTACGTAGTGCGCCTTCATAACTTAATAACAGCATTAATTGATTGCGCAAAGACTCTGCTTTCATATAATTTAGAAAAGCATGCCATTGTTCTTCGTTCGGTATCCATTTTAATTTACGACCGACAGGTAAAATACGGTATTGAGGTTGTCCTTTTTTAGCTTTGCCTGTATTTTTTACACTAATCAGGGGAGATATAGGTCGAATTTTTTGCTCTGCTAAATACCCATAATATAATCGCAAAGATGTTAAGTGTTTACGTTGCGTCGCAGTAGCATATGCGTTTTTTAAAATAAGAGAGGTGTCATGCTCGAAAGGACGTTTTTGGAGATACGCCAAATACCGTAGGACATGTGAATCTTTTACGCGAACGTGATTGAGCTTTTTTGCTTGACAGAATCTGAGGAAGCTCATCACGGAATAGGCATATGTTTCTGCGCTACTCACTTTGAGTCCTGTTGTAACTCTGTTACTGAGCCAATCTGTGATCGTGGGATGTTGCTCAACGTCGTGTGCAAGCTTGGGCTGGAGGTAGTTGAGGATCATGGGTGCGTATGAAATTTAGTACACCTAAAAATATACATAAAAATCTTGAAAATGTGATAATAAATTTAGTTGCAATAAAGTTTGACTATTCCAATAACAGCTCAATAGTACACAGTACCCTACGTTCTGTGCACTATCATTAAACTGCTCTATTGCAATACATTGCACATGTAGCCAGCATTTTGCAACCCAGATGTTATACATCGCTGAATAGTGATATTTTATATGTCATTATATTCAATAAATAATATCTAACGTAACAATGCCCTTTTGGCTAGCCTTCTAATTCCTATTTGCGCTGGTTTGCTGACCCTATAACTCCTGCTACTCAATCTGCCTAACATTCTCCAGGATAGGGGGCTTTTGCCTGAATATCCATACGGGCGACTCACTCGGCTTCTACCGTTACTCATACGACATCTGTTGTCTGCAAACGCCTTGGGTAGCCTGTGGTGTAGCACTCACGCTACCTCCGTGGTGAAAAGGTGGAACCTGCTGGCTTTCCTCCTTGCCGCCCCACAGCTTTGTAAAAACCTTCGCCCATGAGCTTGCATTTTCGCCTAAAAAACCTGCGCCTGATGCGCAACCTGAGCCATCAGCAGATCACGAAGTGGTCGTGCTGCCGCATATGCAGGTCATCCCAGCTGCCCCAGCGCCGGGAGAAGCGCGTTTGGTTGACGTAGCCCACCCAGCTCTGCTGCTCGCGCACAAACTGCTTCTTCGCCCGCATGGCAGCTCGAGCAGCAGCGCCAGGGCCCCGAACAATAAGGCCCCCGCCAGCCAGCATCGGATAAGGCAAGTCGGTTGCGCATCAGGTCCAGCCGCCCCACCACACGGGGGGGCCAACCGGCGGCAGTGCTACGGCCCGCCCGGCGGGAAAATAGAATGGAATTTCCCGTTGGTAGAATTTTTACCTGTACTTGCTTTGGGTGACCACGCGCTGACTAGACCCGAAGTCTATCTAATCGTTAAAAACGCCGTAGGTACCCTTCCTGACCAGCTCCCAGTGGCGGCCATGAGGCAATCAACGATAAGAACCGATGGATTTCAAACCAGTTGTGAAAGAAGCCTATTTAGGCGTTATCAAGGGCGCATGCAACCGCGTGCTGCACTTTGAGGTTGACGACAGTATCAACAGCTTGCTGCGCCTACTTATAGTTGAGCCGCCTAAGGCTGATGAAGTTCTACTCATCACCGATAAGTTTTTCTTATACCAAGCACTGTGGAAGGCAACTCTGGAACTGCTATATGAGGAATTCTTGCCTCTTTTTCCTTACGAGCATACCTGGCAGATGGAGGTTACACCCTACACCATGCTGCTCTGTGAACTCACGGCGGAGCTGGCCACCACTCGCGAGTTGGACGATCTACAAACGCTGACGCAGATCACAGACGAGCAACTGGAGTTTGATTTTCAGGATGTTGCGGAGAAAACAGGCCTTACCCGCCTGGGCTTCGGCAACGGCTTGGCCAATCTATTGCCACCTTCCCTACTGCCTCGCACGCGCCGGGAAGAGTTGCTGCTGCTGTTTCGGCTCATGAACTTCCCGCCGCTGACGGAGTTGGCTCTTTTCCAGAACCGCTACAATGCCGCGTTGCGCCATCAGTTCGAACGTCTTGCCATTGCCTTTTCGGCCGTTGAGAAAGTTCAAGCACCCTCATTTGGAATGCCGGAGGCCCTGCGAAACTCGTATTTTCCGGTTGACCACGAATTATTCAAACGCTACGGCCTCACCGGGTTTGAGCAGGAGCCCGAACTTACTTCTTTCAAAGAGGACTTTGCCGCTATTCGGCGCTTGGCGGCAGCCAATAAAGCGCACTTTAGGGACGATGTCATTTGCCCGTGCTGCGGGGACAAAACGACCATTGAAGTACCAGAGGAAGTACTGCAGTACAAATACTTGGTTGATAACAAGAAGCTGGGCATTGCTATTGGACTCTTGCACTTGCAGGAGTTTCGGGATAACTATACACAAAACTTGGCCAAGCACCTGAATCAGTTTCTCCCCGAGTTAAACCGCATCGACAATCCAGAATGCTTGATTTTAGTGGAAGGCGAGAGCGAGGAAATCGCGATTCCCATTCTTGCCTTCCGCAAACACTTCATCTTGTCACAGCGCGGCATTCAAGTGTACAACTCCAAGTCCAAGGAGAAGCTTGCCGCCGATTTCCTCACGTTCCGGGCCAAATACCCAAACCGCAAGATGATTTGCCTGCTGGATTCGGATGCCAAAAAGGAGCGGGACAACATCGAGCGTATCGTGAAAGATAACAAGCACAAGTACCGGATGGTATTCATCGAACAGGGCACCTTCGAGGACTTGTTCGAATTACCCTATGCCGTGCAAACGCTCAATGAATTGTATCCCGATGGTGAAGAAATTTTGGTATCTGACTTCGATACCACGAAAGACTTCCTCTCCAACGTGAAGCGCATAATGTTTCAGAAAAAGCAGGCCACTTTCGATAAAGTCGCGTTTGCTAAGTTGATTTCGCTCCGCGTCGATGTGGACCAGTTGCCTACGGAAATCAATCAAATTTTGGACATAGCCCAGGATTTTACCCGGGCAACCACCTATTTCAAAAACAGATAAGCCTTCAAACAAAGTGGGTTTGCGGCGAAAGCGGCGTTGTTTTAGGAAGCCGTAATTTTGGGACTAAACTTTTAATCAAGGCCACTTCTAACTACACTACCCCATTCTATGAATCAATCCGTCACGCGGTACAAGCGGGCTCGTAAAAAAGCCAAGGAATCCTTTTCTGACTTAGCCCTGAAGGGTATTGAAAAAAGCGAGGTTCTGCTCGGTAAAGCCAAAAAAGGAGTGAAGTTCTATCAGAAACATCCAACGGCTTGCAAACTAGGCGCTCTCGCAGCCGTGGGGCTGCTGGTCTATCTGAGCAAAAAGGACGATAAGCAAGCCGGAGAGCCGGCGTCCGCGTCTGCTCTTTCGCACTGAACCGGGTAGGCAGATTAGCTATTGTCTACCAAGAGGCGCAAATAGCTTACGCGTGTAACCCGGGGAGTAAGCACTACACGGCCAGCACGGTCATAGCGAACCCTGTGCAAAGCCCCTCGCGTCACTTCCTGAGGATAGCGAGCGAGGGGCTTTGCCGTGGCGCATACTGTTGTGGGGCGTTGAGACCTCGTCAAGGCGACTTACTGTAAGTCGCAGGAAGGCCGACTAGTCGCCTTTCTTATGCTTATGCGGTTTCAGATCGGGGTGTTTCGGTCTGTTTTCTTCCGTGACCCGTCTTCTTCTGTCCGGAGTACCATCTTCTTTCTTAGGCTTAGGGCCGGGTTTGATAGCCATGGTAATTGGTAGTGGTTATGGGTACAACAGGTATCTACGTGTTGGAATATACACGCTTATCGGATAAGAAGAAACGATCGGCCAGCCGTTTAATAACCTTTACTTCCTGCCGGACAGCAAACTGAGCAACTACAGCACCTGACTAGTTGCCCGGAGCGCGGAAACGTGTGCTATTAGTAAAACTATCACGCCGCAATAGCATTGTATTCAGCTCGTATAGGTACGTTAGGCCCGGTATAAGATCACTGAGAGTGGGCAAAGAAGGCTGATAAGCCTCTGACACACGTGGTAGTTTAACTTTCTATTTTACTTACCCTACATGAAAGTATCTGAAGTGTCGTCCGAATCACTTGTAACCATGGGATTGTTCGCCCTCTACGCGGCCGGTTACCTGATTGTGAATATGTACCTAGCGACTCACAATCTGACAGAAGCAAGTTGGTTGAGCTTTAACTATATCAAAGCGGGCATCAGCTTCTTAGGCTTTACGCTACCTCCCGTACTAATAGCCTACTATAGCACGCACGAACAAGAGCAGGTACCTATACCTATCGTGGATGCCGCGTTTGCCGTGCTGGGAGCTCTTGGGTATGGATGCGTTGCGTTCACCATAACGGGGAGCTTCTCGGCAACGGCTGAATCGGTTACGCCCATGAAAGTAGTGATCATAGCCGGCGCATTTGTTGCAGCCAGTATATGCTTATTTGCGGCGCTTAAACCGGCTGCGGATACCCCTAACTGGGGCAAAAAGCATGGACTGCCGTGGTTCTACCTACTACTGGCTGTTGTAATAATATGGGTAGGCGTATATGGCATGAGCTTACTCATCCTGTACTTCATCTCCAGTGGAGTGGTCTGCCAAGTAATAGTTCGGCAGATGCGCCGGATTAGGGAAAAACCTTCGCTCCAGCGAGCAGTGTGGACTGCTATAGCAGGCATTACTTTTCTCCTGGTAGCGTGCGTGTTATACGGAGTGCTCTTCTATCGCTGGATGCCGTTGCAGTTGGGCGGTGGGCGGCCCTACTTCACCCGCTTTTACCTGCAGGCAGAAGCGCTTGACAAGCTGGTAAAAAGTGGGGCTATTACCTCCCCAGCTGTGCTGCAGGCACCTGTCGAGGTGGTGTACATCTCGGAAAAAAATTACTACGTGCTGGTTAATGGCAATGCGGTTCCCTTACCCATCGAGAGCATAACTGGATATGCAGGAACCGGCACCCAAAATCTCTGACCGAATTGCCTAACGTCGCAAAAGGCAAGCAGTTAAGGCAGTAGTTCAGAAGAAAAGATTCGACACCTACTTTGTAGGAGTCGAATCTTTCCCGCTAAGCCTTGGACTTGTCCTTACGGGTAACCTCACACCTACACTTGCATCGCGGGCTGGCAAGCTTGCGTAGTGACGCACACTCCGGTCCTAGCCGGTACTGGACTTTGACTGGTTGGTCAATACCAGTTAGAGCAGAGCTTTGCGCGAGTTTGGCCTGCCTGCGTCGGCTCTACTCTGGTGCTCTGCATGATGTTTTCAAAAAAGCGAACTACTACCGGTTCGCTTTTTTGGTTTTGGGGCCGACGCCTCCTTACTAGGCAATACATGCAGAGCAAGCTGGCGTAATACGTACAAGGTGCTGCAATTTTCCTGCAGATTTGAGTGCTTGTTTTGCTGCCTCACTCAATTCCCGTGCTTTTGCCTATCCACTCACCCCATTGCTCGCTTTGCTGCCGCGTGTGTATACTGGTGGCGGTCCGCATCAGCGCTGCCGACGCGGAGCTGGTGCGGAAAACCTGCAAGCTATGATGAGCGTCACCGCCCGCCTCGACGACCGCGACCCAGGCGGAGTCATGCGCGACATCCAGCAGTGACTGGCCCAGTTGGTGCCCCTGCCGCCGGGCAGCTACTTCAAGTAGTACGGGGGATCCTACGCCGAGCAGCAGCAGTCGTTTCAAGAGCTACTCACCATCCTGATTACGGCGTGCCTGCTCGTATTTGCCGTGGGGCTGTTTCTATTTAGGGACGTGAAGGCCGCGGGACTGCTTTTGCTGGTGGCCGTTCTGGGCCGGCCGGCGGCAGCCTGGCGCAGCACTTCACCCCCACTCCCCTCCATGTAAGCTCGTGCACCGGCCTGATTATGGTGGTGGACATCATCGGGGAGAATGCAATCTTCACGCTGCAGCCATTTTCTGACAACCGCGCCGAGGGTAACCCCGTGGACCAGGCCATCGGCTACGCTATTGTCGCCCGCCTGCGGCCTAAGCTGATGACCGCGCTGGCCGCTATTTCTGCCTTACTGACCCTGGCCATTGCCGTTATTGGGGGCTACTGCTGGCCCTGCCCCTGCTTTTAGTAGTGTCACCCAGTCTGCTGCGGCTGGCCGACGCAGTTAAGCTTGATGCACCCGTAATAAGAACGAGGTAGCGCGTCAAATTGGCCAGAAGAGCTAACGTGCAGCCCCTACCCCTTCAGTAGCGTGGATGCGCTGCTCGACGCAGGAAAAGGATAACACCGACCAATGAACGCAATGTCCTGGGCAGAAAGCTGGGTATTAGGCGGCCTATGCGTGTGGGGGACGGTGAAATCTGGGGGGAAACTATAGTGCATAATCGAAAGCGGATCATACCCGGAATTCGTGATAAGCTCTTTTTCCGCTTGTTCAAAGAAATTGGTGTCCACTTTCTGCCGATCCCACCCGTAGGCTTGAAACAGGCGGCTGTAGATCAGGGGCTTGTTCCACTGGATAGCAGCTGCCGGACTCTGATGCTCGTGCACGCACCCCAGGCAATGGCCAAATTCGTGCAGTATCGTAGCCGGGAAAGCGTCCGGACTGGTCGTTTCATCCGAGAGATCAAAATTCATCGTGGCTTTATTCTGATCGCGTTCCGTCAGCGCATCCGTGCCTACCAAGGACCAAGAGCCGCTACGGGTAAAGCTAATTCTTACTTCCGCCTCCCCCTGCGTAATAAAGTCAAACGTGATGTTGGCATGGGTTTCCCACGTTTTGGCGATTGTCTCAATTTGACGGTGCACATGCGCCTCCCCACCCAGAAAGCGGACCCGCAAAACTCTGCCTGGCTGCCAGAAGTGGGTGTGCAGTAGGGCCAGTTCCTGCAGGATTTCTTTGGTTTCCCTTCTCCCAATGGCGGTGCCTTCACTGATCAGCAACTCCGAGTACGCTTTGTGGCCGGCCGCTATTTCCTGCAGCAGGTACCGAGCGGGTTTGTGGCCGTAAATTGACTCGGTTTCCGCATTCATGACATTGTCGGCCCGTTCTCGTAGCGCAACGTACAGGCCGTATTCACCGCCATGGGGGCGCGTGGTACATAGGTTGAGCGGGGTATTTTTCACTGGCGTAAGTAGGGTATGTATATGTAAGGGCATTCAGCCGCACGGGGCGGCCAAAGTAGCAGAGGGTATGCTACTCTATCAGGAGGGCTAAAAATCCTCACTCCCCCCGGACCTGAGGCCCTAGCTGGTGGGAACTAACTTAGTGTAATTCCATGGAAATCGAAAAAATACTAATTCACAAACCTTCTAAGTCATTAATTCATAATACCAACTGCTGCGCAGGAAAAACTGCTGAGCCGCGGATACTCTACTACCCTCCTATCGCACCATCCGGCTACAAAGCATCTAGTGCGCTTGCCGCGAAATATCTACCCTTCGGGTATAACGGACGTGGATTTGCCAGGTCAGCGCGATGGGGACGCCAGGTGGTGTAGGCGACTAGAATAACCAGTAACGCAAATAGAGTCAGCGAGGATCCCTGCGTGCCGAAGCCAAGGCCATGTTTAGCCAAGGGTTTGGTTAACAAGTCGCCGAACGTAGTTCCGAACGGGCGGGTGAGCACGAACGCCACCCAAAACAGGAGCACGTGCGACAGGTGGGTGAAGTAGTACGCCAGCACGACCAGGGCTAGCAGGGATCCAATAAGCAGCGCCCCTCCGGCGATCCCTAAGCCGGAGTAGTCGGCCATATAGTGGCCCAAGGCCGTGCCCAGCGTGTTGAAAAATAGAATGGCAGTCCAGTAAAACCGCTCCCCCCGGCGAGTGGTAATCGTACTGACCGAGAGGGTTTTTCGTTAAGCCGCCATAGCCCCAGTATTACGGCCAGCAGCGTTACCAGCAACGCTGAACCAGTAGCGTAGCCTAAACCCATGGTCCGGTCCATGTAGTCTGACATGGTGGTGCCCGCCGTGCTGGTGGCCAGAATCACGGCCCAATACAGCGCGGGGATGTACCGACTGACAACTAGCTGGGCAGCCAGGACGACCAGGAACACGCCCAGCAGCAATAGGGAGCTAACCCCGTAACCCACGTTCAGGGTTTGCGCCAGCAGGTCCCCGGCCGTTTCGCCCAAGGTGGTGGCACAGATCTTCATCACCCAGAAGAGTAGGGTGACTTCCGGGATTTTCTTCAGCGCGGTCTGCATGAGGCCAGCCAGTTAATGAGCGCGCCAGCTCAGCGTCAGGCCGGATGTGCCACCGCCAAAATAGGCCGGAGCCACGTTCAGGCCTACCAGGCGCGGCTGCCGGCCCCAGCGGTTGCGGTGGGTAAGATAGCCCAGGTGTGCGGAGAGAATACCGAAGCCCGCGCCCGCCACCACGTCGCTCTGCCAGTGCTTGTTGTTGATCATGCGCAGGGCCGCTACGCTGGTAGCGATAGTATAAGCACCAATGCCATACCACTGGCTTTTGTCGCGGAACTCCGTGTGCACGATGCTAGCGGCCAAGAACGCCTGGGCCGTATGCCCTGACGGGAAGGAAAGGTTATCAGAACCGTCGGGGCGGGTTTCCCGAGTTAGGTTTTTGACCGCGAATACGGATGCCAGCATGAATAACTCCGACTTGCCGATAACCAGCAGGGTGTTCAGCCGGTCGTCGCGTGACTCTACTCCCGAGAGGGCTACCAATCCCAGCTCGGCATAGGGGGCAAAAATCAAGATGTCGTCCAGCCGCGTACGGTAGGTGGGAAACAGCTTGTGAATGTCGCGGTTGGCTTGCTGATTAGTGTAAAAGCCTCCCCCGTTGAAGGTATAGGCCCCGTAGCCGATAAGCAGCGCGGGCACAATGCTGGCCTTCACCAGTTTGCCCTTGTACCAGGGTTTGGAAGCTGGTGGTGCCGCCGCCGCGGGCACCTCGAATTTGTGCAGTGAGTCCGCGGCCGGCGTGGGCGGATTCTGGGGAATCTGGGCGTAGGCCGGCATGGACAGGCTCAGAACTATCGCCGCGAAAACGGCGCGGCAAGACGATGCAATACGCATATGTTGGTAGCTAGTGTGTAACCATGGCCCGCATCAGCGAGGAAAAGAGTTCTGAAATCGCGCAAACCTAACGGCGGATTCTGGCGGAAATCTGAGTTTTAAAGCTTACTCTGGAGCGGCTGTGGTTGAGCTTTCCTTCGTGCGTATCTATCTAATCCGCACCCATTAGGTTCGTGCTGAGAACAGCAGCTAGCAGAGTCTTGCGGCTTACGTTTCCCGAGTATAAGCAGCGTCCAGGGACACGCAGTGGGGGCAGCGTGCCCGAGTTTCCTCGATTCGGGTGGGCTCGTAGTATTGCCACTCACCTCCAGCCTTCACCTGCTGACCAACGGGACACCCGTCGTTGTCGTGGTAGGGGTAGCGTACTGGCCCCGGAGCTGCGGACCGTAACCCAGTTGCGTGCTGGTTATGCTGGAAAAAAGGCGGAGTCTTGGCCATCGGTATGAAATAGCTGGCGTGTTGGCTGAAGCCAGGTGAAGTATTTATGATCCAGCCACTGACACAGAAAGCGGCATCTGGCACCTTATCCGGGCAACTAGTGAGCAGACGCTGCTACAAGCTCGATAAGATAGAGTGCGACGGCAAAGGTGCCCGCTGATTCTGAAGCAAAACTGACGCCTGCCTGACCGCCGCTATCCGGCTGGAGCGGCGGGGTCCGGCCAACTTCCAGACGCACCTGGACAAGCTGCAGCAGGCTCCTTGGTGGCTAGGCCTCAGTTTTTACTCAGAATCCGATACTAGTCTTGCTTTTGCCGGCTCCCCTGTGAGTTGGTACGGAAAGAGGTTTTACAAGACTGTTCACTATGGATCTCTCTGATCTGACTCACCTCCTGCGCCACTTGCTCCGGCAGCGGCGCCAGGTGGTAGTACTCCTGCTACTAGGCATTATCCTGCCTTGGAGCGCGTTTCTGAAGGCCGCCTCAGAAATCCGGGAGGGGGAAGGCTTCCCTGGCGACCAGGCCTTTCTGCGGTGGCTGCATGCCCATGCTACGCCCCCGCTGGACGCCCTCAACCTGCTGCTGACCCGGGTCGGCGGACCCCAGGTAATGGCCGTTGTGACCCTGCTCATTGCGGGTTTCCTGTTCTGGCGCCGCTCTTACCACCAAGCCTGGTTTTTCTCGTGGGCAGTTGGAGGCGCTATGGTTATCAACCTGCTGGCGAAGGCGCTGTTAGGCCGGGTCCGACCGGCACTCTGGGTATCTCTGGCTCCGGAAACGACGCCTAGCTTTCCCAGCGGCCACGCCATGGGGTCGGCGGCGGTGGTGCTGGCGTTGGGGCTGATACTGGCCCACTCGCCCCGGCGCTGGCTGCTGTGGCTGCCGGGGGCACTGTTTGTGCTGGGGGTGGGCATTTCGCGCATGTACCTGGGCGTACACTATCCTTCCGATGTGCTAGCGGGCTGGATTGCGTCCGTTGGCTGGGTGACGAGTGTATACCTGCTTTTCAACCGGTCCACCCTGCTAAGGTAATTCGGGAGTGAGGGCCGAAGTAGTCGGCCAAGTCGCCTTTACACGCCCTTAGTATACAACTCAGTTTAGCGCTGACAAGATATTCTAAGCCCGTTAACCAGTCGGGAAGCTGGCTAACGGGCTTTTTCACTACGGGACCGTTAGTTTCTGGCTTAATAGGGTTTATTCAGAATTGCTTCAGAAACGGTGCCTAACCTTGTGCGTAGTGCTGCTTCACGCATTCTTCATAAATACCTAAAGTACCATTCATATGACAGCAAGATGCTTTTAAAGCAGAGTGCTGGCGGACAGCTGATAAAACAATCCTGTTTTACAACCTCACATGCGGTAGCCATGCGCTCTTCGCTTTGTTGCACTCATAGTTAGTTGCCGTGACTTTTTTCCTTCCGAATCGACTTTCAAATCTTCTGGTCTTTCCCCTCCACCGCCGCGGCGTTTGGCTACTGGCTTTGCCGCTGCTGCTGGCCGGCTGCGTCAGCACCAAGTCAGCGTACACCCGCGACCATGTGGCCCGGCGCCTGCAAGCCCGCGGCGGCTACGAGCTGGGCACGGCCCGCAGCGCCAGCGCCCTGGCCCCGGCGCTGCCTACTCTGCAGGACGGCCTGAGCGAAGACGAGGCCATCCGCCTGGCCCTGACCCGCAACCCCGCTTTCCAGGCCGACCTGAGCACGCTGGCGCTGGCCCAGGCCGATTTACAAGACGCTGGTTTGCTTCCCAATCCCGTGCTGAGCCTGGTGACGGCCCACGGTACCGCCCCGTTCTCCATGGCGCTGAGCCTAGCCTCTGACCTGCTCTGGCAGCGGCCGTCGCGCGTGGGGGCCGCTCAGCTGGAAACCCAGCGCGTAGCCGAAAGCCTCGTCAGTCGCGGCCTGCTGGTTAGCCGCGACGCCCAGGTAAGCTACACGGATATCACGCTGGCCGATGAGCGGCTGCGCATCGCCCGTGAGGCCATTGTGATGCGGGCCGAAGTAGCGCGCATCGTGCGGGCCCGCTACCGCGCAGGCGAGGCCAGCGAGCTGGAAACCGTGGCGCCCAGCGCCGATTCCCTGCGCGCCGTCGACGACTACTACCGGGCCCGCCGCGACAACCGGGTGGCCCGCCTGCGCCTGCTGGCTACGCTGGGCCTGGACTCCGTGAATGCCGATTCCCTGCGGTTCACCGCCGCTCCCGTCTCGGCGACTCTGGTGCCGCCCTTGCCGACGCTGCTCGATTCGGCCTACGCTGCCCGGCCCGACTTGTGGGCAGCGCGGGTGGGCATCGAGGGCATTGGCCAGCGGCTGCGGTGGGAACGGAGTCGGGTGTTTTCGTTCATCGTTTCGCTGGACGCCCGCTTCAACAACCCCAACCCGGTGCACCTGGGGCCGGGCGCAACCATCGGCCTGCCCCTCTTCAACCGCAACCAGGGCCGCATTTCGCGGGTGAAAGCCGAGCTGGAACAAGCCTCCTGGCAGTACCTGACCCTGCGCCAGACCGTGAACCTGGACGTGCGCGAGGCCTACGCCCAGTACGAGCAGGCCACCCAGAGCGTCGCCCTGTGGGAGCGGAGCTACCTGCCCAGCCTCCAGGACGCGCTGCGCCGCTCCACCAATGCCTTTATCAACGGCGACTTCCCTTACGTGCAGGTGGCCGAAACCACCCGCCAGTTGCTCGATGCCCAGCAGCGTGCCGCCGACGCCCGCGCGGACCAGCGCCGCGCCCTGGCCCGGCTGCGCTACGCTGTGGGCGGCCGCTTCTAATTCTTCGATTTCTTCTCTGTATGTACTTCCCCAAGTTTACATTCTCCCTGCTGGCAGCGTCCCGCTGCCTGGCACTGAGTGGCCTGCTCTGTGGCGCAGTTGCCTGCGGCAAAGCTGAAAAGCCCAAAGCCGTCAGCCCTTCCGAGGTTGCAAACCCGGTCAAGGAGTCAGACCTGACCACGGTGACCATTACCGCCGACGCGGAAAAGCGGCTGGGCATTAAAACCGTGGCGGTCAAGACCGACAACGTGCAGGCCACCCGCGAGGTGGGCGGCGAAATCCAGGCCGTACCGGGCCAGGCTGTGACCATCGTGGCCCCGGTGCAGGGCACGCTGCGTGGCGGGGCCAGCCTCACGGCCGGCCAGCGCGTGCGACAGGGGCAAACCCTGTACCAACTGGTGGCACTGCCCGCCGAGCGCGACCTGCTCACGCTGGACCAAGGCACCACCCAGGCCCGCACCCAGCTGCAGGTAGCCCAGGCGCGCCTGCAACGGGCCGAGGCCCTGCTGGCTGACCGCGCGGGCAGCGTGCGCGCCCGCGATGATGCCCGCGCCGACGTGGCCCTGGCCCAGCGGGCCCTGGCCGATGCCCGGGCCCGACAGGGTGCTCTGAACGGCAACACCGGCGGCGGGCAGAGCCTGCCCATCAAAGCACCGTTGAGCGGGGTAGTGCAGCGCGTCACGGTCGCGCCGGGTTCGCTGGTGACGGCCAACACCGTGCTGCTGGAACTGGCCTCCTTGAACAAGGTGTGGGTGCGGGTACCGCTGTTCGTGGGCGACTTGCGCCGCCTGGGCAAGGACCAGGCAGTGACCGTGCGGCCCCTGAACGGCGGCGCGGCCCGGCAAGCGCGGCCGGTGGAAGCGCCCACCATTGGGGGCACGGCGGGCACGGCCACGGCCGATGTGTTCTACGAGATTGACAACACCGACGAGGCCTTTCGCCCCGGCGAGCGGGTGGCCGTGGACGTGACGCTGGGCAACGCGGCCAGCGGCGCCACAAATGGTATGACGGGTGCGGCTACCAGTACGGCGGCGCTGACTGTGCCTACGGCCGCACTACTCTACGACGCCTCGGGCGGGCAGTGGGTGTACGTGCGCACCAAGCCCTTGCAGTACGTCCGCCAGCGAGTGGAGGTGCAACGGGCAGTGGGGGACCAGGTGGTCATCTCGCGGGGCGTGAAAGCCGGCGCCGAAGTCGTGACCGACGGTGCGGCGGAGTTATTCGGAACCGAATTTGGCGGCAGCCACTAAGCGATGAAGTGGATAATAGAATCGGCGCTGCGACTACGGCTGGTGGTAGTCATCCTGTTTGGCGTATTGCTGGCAGCAGGGCTGCAGGTGGTGCGTAACACCCCGTTGGATGTGTTTCCGGAGTTTGCGCCGCCTTACGTGGAAGTGCAGACCGAAGCCCCCGGCCTGAGCACCGCCGAGGTGGAAGCCCTGGTGAGCGTGCCGCTGGAAAACGCCCTGAACGGCACGCCCGAGGTCAAGAAAATCCGCTCCAAATCGGTGCTGGGCCTCTCGTCGGTGGTGCTGTACTTCCCTCAAGGCACCGACATCAACAACGCCCGGCAGGCGGTGCAGGAGCGGCTGGCACGGGTGGCCCCTACCCTGCCCGGCGTAGCCCGGCCTCCGGTGATGCTTTCACCCTTGTCCTCGACGAGCCGGGTGCTGAAAATTGGGGTGTCGTCAGATAGTCTGACCCAGGTGGAGATGACCACGCTGGCCCGCTGGAGCATCCGCCCCCGCCTGATGGCCGTGCCCGGCGTGGCCAACGTAGCCATCTGGGGGCAGCGCGACCGGCAGTTGCAGGTGCTGGTGAACCCCGAGCAGCTGCGCACCCTGGGTCTGACCTTGGCCGAAGTAGAAAAGGCGGCGGCCGACGCTACCGCGCTGGCCGGCGGCGGTTTTATCGATTCGCCCAACCAGCGCCTGGCCGTGTCGCAAAGCTCGGCCATCCAGTCCGCTGCTGACCTAGCCCAGATGCCCGTCACGTTCCGCAACGGCGTGAGCCTGAAGCTGGGCGAAGTGGCGCAGGTGGTCGAGGGCTTTCCCGCCCCCATCGGCGACGCCGTAATTAACGACGGGGCCGGCCTGCTGCTCATCGTGGAAAAGCAGCCGGGAGCCAACACCCTGGCCGTGACCCAGCAGGTGGAAGCCGCGCTAAATGCCATGCGTCCCGGTTTGAAGGGGCTGGAAATCGACTCGACCATCTTCCGGCCGGCGACCTTTATTGAAATGTCGCTCAGCAACCTGAACAAGTCCCTGCTCATCGGCTGCGTACTGGTGGTGCTGGTGCTGCTGTTTTTTCTGTACGAGTGGCGCACGGCCCTCATCAGTGCGCTGGCGTTGCCCACCTCGCTCATCGCGGCGGCGTTAGCGTTACGCTACTCCGGCAAAACCATCGACACGATGGTGCTGGCCGGCCTCATCATTGCCCTGGGCGAAGTCGTGGACGACGCCATTATCGACGTGGAAAACATCATGCGCCGCCTGCGGCTGAATCACGAGGCCGGCTCGCCTAAAACGGCCTTTGCGGTGGTGTACGAGGCCAGCATGGAGGTACGCTCGGCCGTGATTTACGGCTCGGTTATCGTGGCGCTGGTGCTGCTGCCCATTTTCCTGCTGCCGGGCTTGTCGGGGGCGTTTTTCCAGCCGCTGGCCTTTGCCTACGTGCTGGCCATTCTGGCCTCGCTGTTTGTGGCCCTGACCCTGACGCCGGCCCTGGCCCTGATTCTGCTGCCTAAGGCGGCGGAGAAAAAGTCGAAAGATGCGCCGGTGGTGGCCTGGCTCAAACGGCACTACGCCCGCATCTTGCCCACCCTGCTGGCCCGGCCCAAGCGCGTGGCCTGGTCGCTGACGGCAGCCGCGGTTATCTCCATGCTCACGCTGCCGTTTTTCGGCCAGGAGTTTCTGCCCAACTTCAAGGAGTACGATTTTCTCATGCACTGGGTAGAGAAGCCCGGCACCTCGCTGCAGGCCATGTCGCGCATCACGGTGCGGGCCAGCAAGGAGCTGCGCGCCATTCCCGGCGTGCGCAACTTCGGGGCCCACATCGGCCGGGCGGAAGTAGCCGACGAGGTGGTGGGTCCCAACTTTACCGAATTGTGGATTTCCGTCGACCCCAAGGTGGACTATGAGGCCACCGTGGCCAAAATCCAGACGGTGGTCGACGGCTACCCCGGCCTGTACCGCGACCTATTGACCTACCTGCGCGAGCGCATCAAGGAAGTGCTGACCGGTACCTCGGCCACCATCGTGGTGCGCATCTTCGGCCCCGACCTCGACCAGCTTTACACCAAGGCCAAGGAAGTGGGCAGCAAGCTCGAAGGCGTAGAGGGCGTGGTGGACCTCAAAGTGCAGCAGCAGACGCTCGTGCCCCAGATTCAGGTGAAGATGAAGCCCGAAGCCGCGGCCCGATTCGGTCTGAATCCCGGCACGGTGCTGCAGGCCATCAGCACCGTGGTGAAGGGCCGGAAGGTGGGCGAAATCTACCAGGAGCAAAAGATTTTCGACGTAGCCGTGTGGGGCCAGCCAGCCATGCGCGCCGACTTCGGGGCCGTGCGCGAGCTGCTCATCGGCCTGCCTGGTGGCGGGGCCGTGCCCCTACGCGAGGTGGCCGACGTGCGCATCGTGCCCACGCCCAACGAAATTACCCGCGAGGCCTCGTCGCGCCGCATCGACGTAACGCTCAACGTGCGGGGCCGCGACCTGGGCTCGGTGGCCCGCGACGTGCAGGCGCAGGTGGACGGCGTGGCCTTCGGCGCCGGCTACCACCCCGAAATCCTGGGCGAGTACGCCGAGCGACAGGCCTCGCAGAACCGCATGGCCCTGCTGGTCTGCCTCTCGCTCATCGGTATCTTCCTGGTACTCTACACCGACTTCGGCACCGTGCGCCTGGCCGTACTGGGGATTCTGAGCTTATTCTTCGCCGTGTCGGGCTGTTTGCTGGCGGCGTTTCTCACCGGCGGGGTGCTCTCGCTGGGCTCCATCGTGGGGTTTATTACGGTACTGGGCGTGGCGGCCCGCAACAGCATCATGCTCGTGAGCCACTACCGCCATCTGGAAGTGGAGGAAGGCATGCCATTCGGTAAGGAACTGATTATCCGCGGCTCATTGGAGCGGATATCGCCCATTATCATGACGGCCCTGACCTCAGTGCTGGCCCTGCTGCCCATCATCTTGGCCGGCAACGAGCCGGGCTCTGAAATCGAGCACCCCATGTCGGTGGTTATTCTCGGGGGCGTCATCACCTCCACGGTGCTTAACCTGCTGGGCATGCCCGCGCTGTATTGGGCTTTCGGCCGCAAGGCCGGAGCGGAACCAGCGCGGGCAGAACCAGCCGTCGCCTAGCTCCGATGACTGTCGTCTGCCCCACTACGAACCCAAACCCCTCAATCAGGTTGCGCGTCGCTTGGGCCGGAGCCGGGCTGGTGTTGCTGCTCAGCAGCGGCCTGACTCCACATGGCGCCCTTTCGCCTTCGGTGGCGGTAGACCCCGACGCGGTGCGCACGGTGGCCGCCCGACCCATGGACAAGTCGCTGCTGGTGTACCTCGCCGCCGACGATTACCGGCAGATAGCGGTCTCGTTGACCCGAAAGTTTGGCGAAAAGTTTCGGGCGCGGCGCGACCACCTGCCGGCCGTGGCGCGTGCCCCTGATGAGCTTATCTGCCCAGTCAAGCCCGGTCGCATAAAGCATAAATCGGCCAACCTCGCTTAAGTCGGCCGGAAAATCAACTTCTTCCACAATGTCGCGGTCAGCAGGGGTCATCAGTCACTGCCTACGCCAACCTGTCAACAAACTTAAGTATTCAATGATAAGATTCTTGCGCGTTTGCAGGCATCCCTGCTACCGGCTGCTTCTGTGTTTGACCATCGGCTTGCTTACCTCTAGCTGCGGTTCCAAATCGGACAGCGTAAAACAGGCAGCCGAGACTGCGCCCGTATTCAACGTCCCCGACCTGCTGGGCTTGGATATTGACCGCGTGGAAAGCAAGTTGGGCCGGCCCAAGTGGGACAGCGTAGCCGCGCATGACGCCTCCGAAAGCGTCCGCCTCTTTCGCCGCGATACACTGCTGCTGCGGGTCGGCTACAGCGCGCGCACCCGAAGAGTGTACAGCTATCTGATTCAATCCGCGCACGCACAAACCCATGATTATCGGCCCCTGCTGCGCCTGGCGAACCTTACCGGCAACGAGCCCGTGCTGGTGGTGGTGCCCGTGCCGTCAAAGAACAATTCTGCCGAATACACCGGAGTTAAAGTGTTTGTAAAAGACGCCGGGAGCCGGTAATGCGGCAGCAGCATACTAGGGGGAAATAGCCGACTACTTCGGGGACAGCGCAATTGATTTGGCAAACGCCTGGGGTAGCGGCACTTTATTTCATAGTCTTTAACTGACTATTTCTTTGCTCATGCAGCCCGACTCCCGCGCCTTTCTTGAAATACGTGCCCACACCGAAACGCACCTGACCAGCTCGGCCATGCTGCAGGACATCGTCATCGGTCTGTCGGATGGCCTGACGGTGCCCTTCGCCCTGGCGGCGGGCCTAAGCGGGGCCGTGGCCTCGTCCAGCCTCGTCATCACGGCGGGCCTGGCCGAAGTGGTGGCCGGCTCCATTGCCATGGGCCTGGGCGGCTACCTGGCCGGCCGCACCGAGGTGGAGCACTAAGCCGCCGAACTGCGGCGCGAGCACCAGGAAGTACGGGAAGTGCCCGAGGTGGAGCGCTGCGAAGTTAAGGAGCTGCTGGCTGAAATGGGCCTGAGCCCCTCCACCCAGGAAGTGGCCATGCAGGAGTTGACAGCTGACCCTGAACAGTGGGTGAAGTTCATGATGAAGTACGAACTGGGCTTGGAAGCGCCCAATCCCCGCCAGGCTCCCAAAAGCGCCGTGACCATCGCCGGGGCCTACGCCGTGGGCGGCCTCATTCCGCTCAGTGCCTATTTCCTCACCAGCACGCCCTGGCAGGGCCTGCTTTGGTCGGCCCTTATTACGCTGGTTTGCCTGCTCATCTTCGGCTACTTCAAGAGCCGCATCACCGGCCAGCCGCCGGTGTGGGGGGCCCTCAAGATGGCCAGCACCGGGGCCGCCGCGGCCGGGGCCGCATTTTACGTTGCCCGTCTCTTTGGGAGGTAAGGCGATCCAATACTACCCCCGCCTGAACGCGCCGGCAGCCCGGCGCTTCAGCTTTCCTTCAGATTTACGGACTTATTTCGCCTTCACTATCCCATCAGGGAAGACCTGCTTTTGCCCATTTACCATGAAACTGCTGCTGATTGAAGACGAGGTCTACCTGCGCAATACGCTCGTAGACTACCTGCGGCAGGCGGGATACGTCTGCGAGGTCGCCGGGGACTACCAGCAGGCGCTGGAGAAAATCAAGCTATATCAGTACGATTGTGTGGTGCTAGACTTAACCCTGCCCGACGGCAACGGCTTGAATATTCTTCGCGAACTGAAGGCCGACAGCTCCCGGGCCGGCGTGCTGATTATTTCGGCCCGTGATGCCCTTGATGACCGGCTGACGGGCCTGGACCTGGGCGCCGATGACTACCTGACCAAGCCCTTTCACCTGGCTGAGCTGAACGCGCGGCTCCGGGCCATTATCCGGCGGCGCCAGTTCCAGGGCAGCCACCACATTGCTTTCCGCGACCTGCTGGTGTGGCCCGAGCAAGCCGAGGTGTTTGTGCGGGACCAGCCGCTGGTACTCACCCGTAAGGAATACGATCTGTTGCTGTTTCTGCTCGCCAACCCTAACCGGGTGCTGACCAAAGAATCCATTGCCGAGCACCTATGCGGCGATGCCGTGGACAGTGCTGACTCGTTTGACTTTATTTATACCCACCTGAAAAACCTGCGCAAGAAGCTCCAGGAAAAAGGGGCCGACAACTACATCCGTACCATGTACGGCGTGGGCTATAAACTCAGCACCGAGTGAAGCTGCTCACCAAAACCAACCGCTACTACTTGCTGCTGACCACGGTGCTGTTCATTGTGGCCAGTGCGGTACTCTACTACGGGCTATTCGGCGCCTTGCAGCACGAGGTGGAAGAGCAGTTGTTCAATCGCCGCGTATATTTGGAGCAGCGGGTGCAGAATGGTGTGGGCCTGCCCACCTCCCCCTTTGAGTACCAGATGGCAGTCAGCCACCGACCCCAGCGCATCGGCTACAGCGACACGCTGCTGCTCGACCCACAGGAGCAGGAAATGGTGCCGCACCGCCAGCTTACGTTTCCGTTACGGGTGCGGCAAGAGCTGGTTTGGGTAACGTTGCGCAAGTCACTGGTGGAAACCGAGGACGTACTGGCCGTGGTACTGGGCGTGATGGTGGGCGTGCTGGGGCTACTGCTGCTGGGCGTTATTCTGATTAACCGCTGGCTGGGGCAGTGGCTGTGGAGCCCGTTCCGCAATACGCTACGGGTGCTGCGCGGCTACGGCGTGCAGCAGGACCAGGTGCTGACGTTTCCGCCGACCAACACCGATGAGTTTGCCGAGCTAAACCAGGCCCTGACCCTGATGAGCCAGCGGCTGGTAGCCGACTACGAGGCCGTGCGGGAGTTTACGGCTAATGCCGCCCACGAGACCCAGACCCCCCTGGCCATTATGCAAGCCAAGCTGGAGCAGATGCTGCAGCTGCCGGAACTGGTAAACCCGGAGCTGGCTACGCTGGTGTCGGAGCTGTACGGGGCCACGCTGCGGCTCTCGCGCTTGCACCAGGCCCTCACGCTACTCAGTAAAATCGAGAACCGTCAGTTCGCAGACACCTCTGCGCAACGCCTGGACCGGCTGCTGGAAGAAAAAGTGCTTCAGTTTGAGTCGCTGGCCGATGTACGGCACGTGACGCTACGCACCCACCTCAGCGGCGTGCCAGCCTTGCAGATGCACGCCGGCCTGACCGATTCGCTGGTACACAATCTGCTGCAGAACGCCATTAAGCACAATCACCGCGGGGGCACTATTGATGTGACGCTGACTCCAGCGTACCTGGAAGTGAGCAACACGGGCCCAACGGTGACCGGCGACCCAGCCCGCTTTTTCGAGCGGTTCCGCAAGCACCAAGCTGCTTCCGATTCGCCGGGCCTGGGCTTGTCGATTGTGCAGCAAATCTGCCAGTACTATGGCTTTACCGTGCGCTACCGCTTCGAGCCGACTACCAGCCTGCATACCTTGCGGGTGGACTTCGCACCCAAAAAGGCAGCTTCCACTCCGGATACTCAAGTGTCAGCGGGCTAAGCCAGCGTCAGTTCTGAGGCCGCACGTCAGAATTACTTCAGATTCGATTTATAGACTGCGGGCCAAACCACTCCAGGCTTGGCTTTTCCTCCCTGTATGCTCTCACGGCTCCGCCCACACATTTTACTCTTCCTGTTTGGCCTTGGAGCATTAGCCGCTCTGACCGGATGCGAGTCGGGCAGTGGCCAGCCTATCACGGTGCCAGCAGCAGCGCAAAACGCTTTGCGCCAGAAATTCGGCACGCACCTGGAGCAGCTGCGCTGGCACCCGGACTCAAACCGGCTACACGCCTCTTTTATCTGGAAGACCATCCCCGTAGACGTATGGTTGACCGCGGCCGGCCAGGTGCAGGAAACTCAGCTGGCGATGCTTGGGGAAGACATACCGCCCGGGTTGCAGGATTCGCTGCAGCGCTACTACCGCTCCTACCAGCGCCGGGCGATGCACTTGGTTGAAACGCCGGCCGGCTTCCACTACAACTTGCTGCTCGCCGCGCCCGGTGGCCCCGCGATGCGCTTCCGCTTCCTGGCCGATGGGCACCGGCTCAGCCAACCTGTTAAGGTTTCCAGCTCCCCCCGTTAGGTTATGAGAAAAACAGCTTTTCCCCTTATAAGTGGAGGTGTGCTGGCTTGGTCAGTGGGGGCGGCGCAGGCTCAGCAAACGGCATTAACGCCGGGCTTGCTGGTGCCCGATAGTGCCCACGCTACCTCTTCCGTAATGGTGCAGCGGGTCCGGCCCGCTACCTGGGTCGTACTGCGGGGGCTGGTAGTGCCGGCGGCTTTAATAGCAGCCGGGGCCCTCACGACAGAGCATGTCGAGGTAATCAATTCCGATGAAGCGGTGCGGGAGGAAAGCCGGGAACACCTGCGCTGGGTGCGTACCAACCTCGACGACCAGCTTCGCCACGCGCCCGCCTACACCACGCTGGGCCTGAGTTTGCTGGGGGTGAAGGGCGAGCATAACTCGCTCAACCAGGCCGTGTTATTTGCTCTCACCTACACGCTTAATAACACGATTACCAGCAACCTTAAGCGCATCACCCGCGTGGAGCGCCCCCAGGGCAACAGCTTCGAGTCGTTTCCGAGCCAGCACACCAGCGCGGCGTTTTCGGCGGCCCGGTTTCTGGACAAAGAGTACGGTGCCCAGAGCATCTGGTACCGGGTGGGCGGCTACACTGTGGCCACGGGCGTGGCCGGGCTGCGCGTGGCCAAGGATAACCACTGGCTCTCCGACGTGGTGGCCGGGGCCGGGGTAGGCATGCTGTCCACGGAAATAGTGTACCGGGTGTACCCGCTGCTGCAGCGCGCCACTCGCCGCGTCATCGGCCCAACCAGCCGGTTTGGCCACCACGCCGTGCTGCTGCCCAGCTACGCCAATGGGGCCACGGGGGCGACCTTGGTGATGGTGTTATAATTTTTACGGACAGCGTCGGATTCCAGAATATCGACAGAATCAGGGGGTAGTTTTGGCCATAGATCTTTCAAAACCTCCCCATGAAACACTATCTTGTGTTGGCCGCCTTCGCTCTGGCGCTGGCCGCCCCCGCCCAGGCGCAGCAGCTGAAGGCGACCCAGGTTCCCGCGGCAGTCGTTGCGGCGTTTAAGCAGAAGTTCCCCCAGGTCAAAGAAGTGAAATGGGAAAAGGAAGGTGACAAGTACGAAGCCGGCTTTGAGCAGGGCAACGTGGAAATGTCGGCCTTGCTGAGTGCCAGCGGTGAGCTGCTGGAAACTGAATCGGAAATGGCGCCGTCGCAGCTGCCAGCTGCCGTGCGGGCCAAGCTAGCCAGCTCTTACAAAAGCTATAAAGTCACGGAAGCCGCCAAAATCGTGTCGGCCAGTACGGGGGCTACCACCTACGAGGCCGAGGTGCTGAAAAGCGGCAAGAAGATGGACCTCCTCTTCGACGCCAACGGCCAGGAAGTAAAAAAATAACGTGATTGAAGCCCAAAAATAGTTGGCTTCCATGATAACTTGAGGCCCAGTTCGTCCCTGAAGCAAACGCCTGCTCCGACATCTGATCCCACACGTATTGCAGCACCCATACCAGGAATGCCTGGTTCTAATTCAAGCTGTCAGCATCTGCTGACAGCTTGTTTTTGTTATCTACCTGTCGTTTTTCGCCTTGTTCCCTTTAGCCCGGTCTTATAAATTAGTCTGCTACGCTGTATTTTAGCCTACTAACTGCTTTAACCGTGAAAAAAATCTGTTGCGCTATTACCCTTTCGGCTACGGGGAGTTTTATTGATAACTGGGAAGCTATTGGGCAGGCTGCTGCTGACCAAAGCGAGCGCCCACCAAGCCACCATCAGTTCATTCACGACCATTCGCACTAGTGGTGTAACATGAAAGCTGCTTTGTCCAGACCTCCCAGGCAGCGGAGCAGTTCACTTCGGAGCTTGTTTTCAGCGCGTAGCGCCAGCGTGCTCACAAGTCCATCTAGTAAGTCGAGAATATCGTCCGTTGCCGTCCGTTCCAAGGCGTGCATAAACACAAGCAATGTCGCCAAACACCGGTCCTCGAGCATCCGGCTTACTCTCTGAGCCCATGATACCTGCGCGTGGCGCACCATGCGTGTCACTCGATCTTCCGGTAAGTCACGTACCAAAATGTCTCCCACGCCTACGGCCCGCAATTGTTCCAGCCGCCAAAAGGCTCCTGCCAGGGCTGGAGCCGACACGCGGGTAGGAGGCGTACGGAGGACTTGCATCGGCGTAAATCGCTCTCCAGGCAACAGAATCAATACATCTTCCAGTGCGGCGCACTGCAGCGTTAAAAGCCGGGCAGCAAGTTGCCGATACACCGTGCGGCTAGTACACTCCCGTACCAGGACAGTCAAGCGGGCCAGCATCGTAGCGCCCGGCTGTACCACGCGGGGCGTTACTAGGTGAGCAGTAGCCAAATTAAATAAAATGCTGTGACGTACCGGGCTGGTTGTCACCTGCGCATACAGCCAGTGGGTAGGGCGAAATGCCTGCTTCGCTTCAATGAGTATGTAACCGAGTTACACCAGCAGTTTGGCCTGCTGATCGTCCCTAGTACTTATACGTTTGCGATGTTCTTCTATTTCGGGCGGTGCAGCACCCAACTGCGCGGGTAGGGTGTCCACGACAACCGTTGGCAAATCGAGTGGGTCGGGTGGAAAGGTAACCAGAAACCGAAGAGTACAGAGTTGCACCACGCAGCCCAGCCGATTACATGGCCGGCGCCGCTGGGCCACGAACGCCAAATCAGCGAACCTCAGGTAAAAGAAGCGGGCTATTTGCTCAGGGCCAGGAGCCACGTAGTAGCATCTGTAGCGGGCGGCTTGCTCGTCACTGAGAAATTCTACGGGCATGCAACAGCTTGTTAAGCAGAGAAAGTACTGATATCATGCTGAATGGGCCATTGCACGTCAGTGAAGAGCAATAGAACTGAATAAAACGCACCGAGTTGCTCCAAGATAAGCCTCCCTTAACTAGGTGGCAATCGGCTATCACAAACTGATATAAAAAACCAGTTCGTAGATAAGCGAGTATGTAAGCTTGCCTAAAAAAATATTTAGGTTTGTCTAAAATACACGTATGCTCTCCTTCTACTGCCTGGTATTCTGTTCACTGCCTGTAGCCTTGTCAGCGCAGAGCCAAGGGGTCGCGCCGGATTCCTTGAATCGTCGCCCCCCCAGTACTCGCTCTTGCGGCCGGTGCCCCGGGCCCGGCTGCGGCCAATGAGTACGGACCGGCCCGACGCGACGGAAAGCGCCTACTTGGTGGACGCGGGGCATTTTCAGGTGGAAACCGACGTGCTGCGGCTGGGGCGGCAGCGGTTTGGCAAGCAGGACACGCACCAGGAGCTGGGGCTGAACCATGCCAATCTGAAACTAGGTTTGACGCGCACGATGGATGTGCAGCTGGTGGTGGAATCGTACACGGCGCAGACGGAGCGGGGCGAGCATCCGGGGGCACGGGCCGGCTTTGGGGACCTGACGCTGCGGGTGAAGCGCAACCTGTGGGGTAACGACGGGGGCCGCACGGCGCTGGCGCTGATGCCCTTCGTAAAGCTGCCGACGGGTCGGCGCACTGGCAACCACAATTGGGAAGGCGGCGTGGTGGCACCGTTTGCCTGCCAATTACCCCACGATTGGAGCCTGGGCAGCCAGTTGCAAGCTACCTGGGTGCGCGACGAAGCCACGGCGCGTCACTGCCTGGAACTGGCCCCGACCCTGACCGTGGGCCACGACCTGTACAAAACGCTGGGTGGGTTTGTAGAAGTGGCCGGGGCCTGGGACTGGCGGGAAAGAGGCTGGGCCGCGACGCTCAACGGCGGGCCCATCTGGCGGGTGACGGATAACGTGCAGTTGGATGTGGGCCTGAACTACCCGCTGACGAAAGACACAGAAACAACGTACTTTCTGGGGGTAAGTTTTCGGCGTTAGGACGCGGGAATAATGCGTGATTTTGCGTGGACAGCTGCTGGGGTCAGAGAAATTAACACTGAATGCATTCTGTTTGCTGCCGCTGCCCCTGACGTCAGTTCGCTCAGCGAACTCAACACCTGTATACTGCCGGTTACGAAGATTTTAGCCTAGTGGTGTGCCCGGCGAAAAACTGGTTGCTTCAGCTTATTTTATAACCAGCGATTAGGGTCGAAGCCAGCCTCATGCCGTGTTTTTCAGGTCTATTTCCCCAACCTAAACCCATCATGCTGATCTGCTACGCCTGTTAATTACCTGGTAGAGGAATCTATTTGGCGACGAGTACGTATGTTTGCAGCGTTTGCCCCTTTCTGCTATGCGTTTTTTCGCGGTCTTTTTTGCGCTCTACCTGCTGTTGCTGGCCTGTCTGCCCTGTGCTGACGGGGCGGTGAACCCGCCGGAGCCGGCGCGTGCCCGCATTACGGCGCAGACCAATGCCGCCGCGCATCACCAGCAGGATTGGTGTACTCCCCTGTGCCAGTGCCACTGCTGCGCTGGTACCTCCTTGCCTGCCGCTACGGCCGTGGTTCTTCCGGCCACCCACCCGGTAGGCGATGCTGCCCGGCCGTTTGCTCCGTTGACGAGCCCGGCCCCGCAGCCGCGGGCCTTTGCCGTCTGGCAGCCTCCGCAAGCCTAGTTTCCTGTTTTTTCGGTTCCGTCCGCGGGACCGGGCACGCTGCCGTGCCCGGTCCCGTCGGCGCATACGCACCTTGCTGTGCGCTGTCGAACCCTGCCGTCGTCGAGCCCCGCGGGCTCCGACCGCCCTTTTCTCAGGATTTCTAGTCTTACCCCTCAGCCAGTATGTTCGACCGGCTCATTCACTTTTCCATTCACAACAAGCTCATCATCGGGCTGCTGACCCTGGCTTTGATTGCCTGGGGCAGCTACTCGCTAAGTCGGCTGCCCATTGACGCGGTGCCCGACATTACCAACAACCAGGTTGTGGTCTACACGGTGGCACCCTCGCTATCGGCCGGCGACATCGAGCGGCTGGTGTCCTTTCCCATCGAGCAGAGCGTGGCCACGATTCCGGGGCGCGAAGAAGTACGCTCCTTTTCCCGCTTCGGCCTCTCGGTCGTGACCATCGTCCTGGAAGACGGCATCGACATCTACTGGGCCCGCCAGCAGGTGGCCGAGCGCCTGCGCGAGGCCGAAAGCCAGATTCCGGCCGGCGTGGGCCGGCCGGAACTAGCCCCGGTCAGCACCGGCCTGGGCGAAATCTACCAGTACCTGGTACGGGCCAAGCCCGGCTACGAGAAAAAATACACGGCGCGGGAGCTGCGCACGATTCAGGACTGGATTGTGCGCCGCCAGCTGCTGGGCACGCCCGGCGTGGCCGACGTCAGCTCTTTCGGGGGCCAGCTCAAGCAGTACGAGGTGGCCCTGGACCCGGAGCGGCTCCGTTCCCTGAACGTGACCGTGGACCAGGTGTACCAGGCCGTCAGCCGCAACAACCAGAACACGGGCGGAGCCTACCTGGATCAAAACCCGACGGCCTACTTCATCCGCACCGAGGGCCTGGCCCAAAACGCCCAGGACATCGGCAACATCGTGGTGCGCTCTACCAGCACCGGCTTGCCGGTGCTGGTGCGCGACGTGGCCGAGGTGCGCCTGGGCTCGGCCGTGCGCTACGGGGCCATGACCCGTAACGCGGAGGGCGAGGTCACCGGCGGCATCGTGCTCATGCTCAAAGGCGCCAACGCCAACGAGGTTATCAAGGCCGTCAAGGAGCGCATGGAAACCGTGCGCAAGTCCCTGCCGGAAGGCGTGACCGTGGACGTGTACCTGGACCGCTCGGAACTGGTGGGCCGGGCCATTCATACGGTAACCAAAAACCTGATTGAGGGAGCGCTCATCGTGATTTTTGTGCTGGTGCTGTTCCTAGGCAACCTGCGCGCGGGGCTGGTGGTGGCCTCGGTGATTCCGCTGGCCATGCTCTTTGCCATCAGCCTGATGCGCGTGTTCGGCGTGTCGGGTAACCTGCTCTCGCTCGGGGCTATTGATTTCGGACTGGTAGTGGATGGGGCGGTGATTATCGTGGAGGCCATCGTGCACCGCCTGCACACCCACTCGGGAATTGCCGCCCACCCCGACGGGGCCCACGGCAAGCTAACCCAGGACCAGATGAACGAGGCCACCTACGAGGCAGCCTCCAAAATCCGCGCCTCAGCCGCGTTCGGGGAAATCATCATCCTCATCGTGTACCTGCCCCTGCTGGCCCTGGCCGGCATTGAGGGCAAGATGTTTAAGCCCATGGCCGAGACGGTGGCCTTCGCCATTATCGGCGCTTTCATTCTCTCGCTCACCTACGTGCCCATGATGGCGGCACTGGGGTTGAGCCGCAACACGGAGCACAAGCGCAACTTCTCGGACCGCATGATGAGCTGGCTGGAGGCCCGCTACCGGCCCCTGCTGGAATGGGGTCTGCGCCGCAAAGCCCTGGTGCTGGCTTCGGCCGTGGGGCTGTTCGTCGGGGCCTTGCTCGTGTTCCGCACTCTGGGCGGGGAGTTTATCCCCCAGCTTTCGGAAGGCGACTTCGCCATTGAGATGCGCGTGCTCACGGGCTCGTCGCTAAGCTACACCATCGAAAAAAGCCAGCAGGCCGGGGCCATCCTGAAACAGCAGTTTCCGGAGGTCAAGGAAGTGGTGGCCAAGATTGGCGCGGCCGAAATTCCCACCGACCCCATGCCGGTGGAAGCTGGGGACGTGATGGTAATTCTGGAAAAGGACCAGAGCAAGTGGACTTCGGCCAAGTCCCGCGAGGAGCTGGCCGAGAAAATGGCCCACGCCCTGAGCGTAATTCCGGGCGTCACCTTCGGGTTCCAGCAGCCCATTCAGATGCGCTTCAACGAGCTCATCAGCGGGGCCAAGCAGGACGTGGTGATGAAAATCTACGGCGAAGACCTGCAGCAGCTGGCCGACTACGCCCAGCGGGCCGCGGCCCAGGTGCGGCAGGTGCAGGGAGCCGAAGATGTGTACGTGGAGCAGGTGACGGGCCTGCCCCAGATTGTGGTCCAGCTGGACCGCAACAAGCTGGCCCAGTTCGGTCTGAACGTCGAGGACGTGAACCGCACGGTGCAGACTGCCTTTGCCGGCCAGGCCGCCGGGCAGATATTTGAGCAGGAGCGCCGCTTTGATTTGGTGCTGCGCCTGCGCCCGGACCTGCGCCAGGACATCAACGCCGTGCGCCAGCTCTTCATTGCCACCCCGCGGGGCGAGCAGGTGCCGCTGGAGCAGGTGGCCACCGTGGCCCTGCAGGAGGGTCCGAACCAGGTGCAGCGCGACGACGCCAAGCGCCGCATTACGGTGGCCTTCAACGTGCGGGGCCGCGACGTGGAAAGCGTAGTGGAGGAGCTGCAAGGCAAAGTGGACCAGCGCCTGAAGTTTGCTCCCGGCTACTACGCCACCTACGGCGGGCAGTTCGAGAACCTGCGCGAGGCCTCGCAGCGCCTGAGCGTGGCCGTGCCGGTGGCCCTGACCCTGATTTTTGTGCTGCTCTTCTTCACCTTCGGCTCCCTGAAGCAGTCCGTGCTGATTTTCACGGCCATCCCCTTATCGGCCATTGGCGGGGTGGCGGCTCTGTGGCTGCGGGGCATGCCGTTCAGCATCTCAGCGGGCGTGGGCTTTATTGCCCTGTTCGGCGTGGCCGTGCTCAACGGCATCGTGCTCATCGGCTATTTCAACCAGCTCAAGGACGAGGGCTGGGCCAACCTGCACGAGCGAATTCTGGAAGGCACACAGGTACGCCTGCGGCCGGTGCTGATGACGGCTACGGTGGCCTCGCTGGGCTTTTTGCCGATGGCCCTGAGCACCTCGGCCGGGGCCGAGGTGCAGCGCCCCCTGGCCACGGTCGTCATCGGCGGGCTGGTCACGGCCACGCTGCTGACGCTGCTGGTGCTGCCGGTGCTCTACGCCCTGTCGGAACGCACCCCGGCAGCCGGGCCGGACCAGCAGCCCGAGGATCCAACCCACCACGGCACCCGGTCGGCACCCCTGCTGGCCGGCGGCGCAGCCGTGCTGTTGCTGACACTGCTGGTGCCCGGCACCGGCCGGGCCCAGCAAGTGCAGCTGACGGCCGGTGGCACGCCCTTCACGGCCCAGCAGGCCGTGACCCAGGCCTTGCAGGCCAACACCACGGTAACGGCTGCCCAGCGCAGTTTGGAGGCCCAGCAGGCCCTGCGGCGCACCGCTACCGACGTGGGCCGCACCACCGTGGGCGTTACCTACGGGCAGTACAATTCCTACCGCAAGGACAACCAATTCAACGTCAGCCAGAGCTTTTCGCTGCCGCGGGTGTACCGCAGCCAGCGCCAATTGCTGGAGGCGCAGGTCGGCGGGCAGCAGCTCACGCTGGCCCAGGTGCAGGCCGAGCTGCGGCGGCAGGTGCGCCTGAATTATGAGCAGGCCGTGTACGCCCGCCACCGGGTGCAGGTGCTGCGCGGGCAGGACAGCCTCTACAGCGAGTTTTTGCGGGCCGCCCAGCTGCGCTTTAAAACCGGGGAAGTAGCCCGCCTGGAGCCGGCCACCGCCCTGGTGCAGCAAGGCGAAACCCGCGCCCTGATTGCCCAGGCCCGCACCGGCTACCAGGTGGCCCAGCGCCAGCTGCAAGCCCTGCTGCAACAAAGCCAGGCGGTGGGCGTGGCCGACAGCCTGCTTCGCCCGCTGGAACCCGTGGTGCTGCCCGCCACCGGTGACACGGCGCGCCTGACCCAGAACCCGGAGCTGCAAGTGCAGCGCCAACTCATCGCCCAGCGCCAGGCGGCCACCCGCACCGAGCAGGCCCTGGGACTACCCAACGTGACGCTGGGCTACTTCAACCAGTCGCTGATTGGCCCCCAGACCATGGGCGGCGTGGGCGGCGCGGAGCGGTACTACGCCGGGTCGGACCGCTTCCAGGGCGTGCAGGCTTCGGTGGGCATTCCCCTCCTGCGCGGGCCGCAGAAGGGTCGGGTGCAGGCCGCCCGCCTGCAGGAGCAGGTGGCCGACGCCGGCTACCAGCGCCTGCGGGCCGAGCTCTCGGGCCGGCTGGACGAGCTAGTGGCCCGGCACGCCGAGCAGCAGCAGCGCCTGGCTTTCTACCAGCAGACGGCCCTGCCCCAGGCCGACGTCATCGTGCGCCTGAGCACGCGGGCCTTCAAGGCCGGTGAAACCGGCTACGCCGAATACCTGCTCAACCTGGAGCGGGCCCTGACCCTGCGCACCACCTACCTGGACGTGCTGCTGGAACACAACCAGACCGTCATCGAGCTGGACTACCTGCTGGGCAGCACCCCCCAGTAATCATCCCTGACTTTTCTTGCCTCCCCCTTTCATGACAAAATACGCATTGCTGGCCCTGCTGGGCCTGACGCTGGCCGGTTGCGGTCAGGAGAAAACGGATACGGCGGCACCGGAAGCGGCCGGGGCCACCACGGAAACATCGGCCGCGGGCGGCGAAGCCGCCGCCGAAGAAAACGCTACCGAAACCACCCTGTCGGCTGCCGAGCAGCGGGCGGCCGGCATCCGGCTGGGCCGGGTGGAAGACCGGGTGCTCAGCGGCACGCTCAAAGTCAACGGCACGCTCGACGCGCCCCCGGAAAACGCGGTGGCCGTCAGCGCCCTGCTCGGGGGCATCGTGGAGCGGACGACCCTGCTACAGGGCAGCCGCGTGCAGGCCGGGCAGGTGCTGGCGACGGTGCGCAACCCCGAGTTTGTGCAGCTCCAGCAGGATTACCTGGAAACCAGCAGCCAGCTGGAGTTTGCCCGCGCCGAGTACGAGCGCCAGCAGGAGCTCTACCGCCAGGAAGTAGCCCCGCAGAAAAATTTCCAGAGGGCCCGTGCCGAATACCGAGCCATGCAGACCCAGGTGGCGGCGCAAGCCGCCCGCCTGCGCCTGGCGGGCCTGCCGGTGGGCGGCAAGATTACCACGACGGCCCCGGTGCGGGCCCCGCGCGGCGGCTTCCTGAAAACCGTGAATGCCAGCGCCGGGCAAAGCGTGACCTCGACCGACGTGCTGTTTGAAATCGTGGACCCGGCCCACCTGGACGTGGTGCTCACTGTGTTCGAGAAGGACGTGCCGCAGGTGCGCGTGGGCCAGACCGTGCGCTACACCCTGGCCAATGATTCGGCCGGGGCCGAGCACCGGGCGAAGGTGTATGTGATTGGCCGCGCCGTGAGCGAGGACCGCACGGTGCGCGTGTACGCCCACCTGAGCCGGGAAGACGCCAGCCGCCTGCCCGGCACCTACGTGCGGGCCACTATCGAAACCAACTCGGCCACGTTGCCCTCCCTGCCCGACAAGGCCCTGGTGCAGTTTGGGGGAAAGAGCTACGTGTTCGTGGCCGAAGGTCCGGCAGGAAAAAACCAGGAAACGCACTACCGCATGGTGCCCGTGACGGCGGGGGTAAGCGAAAACGGCTACACCGAAGTCCGTCTGCCGCAAGGCACTGCGGCGGCGCAGGTCGTGGTGGAGGGCGCGTACTCGCTGCTGGCCAAGCTCAAAAACGCGGAAGAAGAAGAATAGCCGCGCATTTTCTCCCCTAATCCGGCCGCGTTCCTGTCGCGGCTCTTCGCCCTGCCCATGTTCCATCTGCTCACCGGTTGCCTGCTCTTAAGCCTGCTGCACGCCGCGATTCCCAACCACTGGGCGCCGGTGCTGGCCGTGGCGCGCGCCGAGCGCTGGCCCCTGCGCCGGGCCGTGGGCGTGACGCTGGTAGCCGGCCTGGCCCACGTGCTGAGCACGGTGCTGCTGGGCCTGGGGCTGGGGCTGCTGGGCTGGCGCTTGTCGGCGCAGTTCTCCCACCTGGCCCGCGGGGCGGCCCCGGCCCTGCTCGTGCTCATTGGCGTGCTGTACGCCTTGTCGGGGCCGGGACACGCCCACCCGGACCCGGCCCCGACCCGGCCCCGCGGCCGGGTGGTACTGGGGCTGGCGGCGACCATGTTTCTGGCGCCCTGCCTGGAAATTCAAACGTTTTTTCTGGCCGCCGGCACCCACGGCCCGGCGGCGCTGGCCCTGCTCATGGGGGTGTACCTGCTGGCTTCGGTCTCGGCCATGTGCGCGCTGGTCGCGCTGGCTCACCGGGGGCTGGGTCGCCTGAACCTGGACGGGCTGGCGCACCACGAGCGTCGCCTGACCGGGGCCGTGCTCGTGCTGGTAGGCCTGGCCGGCTTTTTCGTGGACTGGTAGCGGCCGGCTGGCTGCTGTCTTCATTTTTCACCTGATGCATCTTTCCTATGCCTGATCCAACCCCTTCCAATACCGACGAAGAGCTCAACACCGCCAAGCAGGTGCAGCTCGACAACGTGGGCGCCCTGAGCCGGGACCAGCTCACGCCTGAGGCCGCCGCCGCGCCCGAGGGCCACGACGTGCCCGGCCACGACCACGCCACCCACGACCACACGGGCCACCACCATCCCCCCGGCAAACAGGTCGTGGACCTGGCCGGCCAACCGGCCGACGAGCACGCCGGCCACTCCCACGGGGACGGCGACGACCACGACCACGGTCCGGCCGGGGACAACCCCTACCTCTGGCCCGGGGTGAGCCTGGCCCTGCTGCTGGCCGGCATTGCGCTCGACTACTATACGGTGGGCTTTTTTACCGGCTACGTGCGCCTGCTCTGGTACGGGGTGGCCTTCCTGCTGGTGGGCTGGAAAGTCATCCGCTCCGCCGTGCAAAGCATTCCGTCGGGTAACGTATTCAACGAGTTTCTGCTCATGAGCATCGCCACGCTGGGGGCGTTTGCCATCGGCGAGTACCCGGAAGGGGTGGCCGTGATGCTGTTCTACACAGTCGGCGAATTATTCCAGGACGCGGCCGTGAACCGGGCCAAGCGCAGCATCAAGGCCCTGCTGGAAATCCAGGCCACGGAAGTCACGGTGCTGCGAGGCGGGCAGTCCCTGGTGCTGGATCCCAAACAGGTACAGGTAGGCGATACCATTGAAGTGAAGCCCGGCGAGAAGGTAGCCCTGGATGGGACGCTGACCAAGGGACCGGCTTCCTTCAATACGGCGGCCCTGACGGGGGAATCCGTGCCCCAGACCAAACAAACGGGGGAGCCGGTGCTGGCCGGCATGGTCAACCTGGAAAGCCTGATTCAGGTAGCCGTCACGGCAGGCTACCAGGACACGAAGCTGGCCAAGATCCTGGCCATGGTGCAGGACGCGGTGGGCCGCAAGGCTAAAACCCAGCAGTTCATCACCAAGTTCGCCAAAATCTACACCCCCATCGTAGTGGCGCTGGCCGTGCTGCTGGTGCTGGTGCCCTCCTTCGTGGTAGAGGACTATGTCTTCCGGGACTGGTTGTACCGGGCCCTGGTGTTCCTGGTCATTTCCTGCCCCTGCGCGCTGGTCATCAGCATTCCGCTGGGTTACTTCGGCGGCATCGGCGCGGCCTCCAAAGCGGGCATCCTGTTCAAAGGCTCCAACTTCCTGGATGCCATGCGCGAATTGGATACGGTGGTGATGGACAAAACCGGCACCCTCACGGAGGGGGTGTTTGCCGTGCAGCAGGTGCAGGCGGTGGGACTGGAGAAAGCCCAGCTGCTGCGGCTGCTCGGGGCGCTGGAAACCAAATCGACGCACCCGATTGCCAAAGCCGTCGTGGCCCACGTCGGCGCGGCTACCGCCGGCGTGGCAGTAGAGAACGTGGAGGAAATAGCCGGCCACGGCCTACGGGGCCGGGTGGACGGGCGCGACGTGCTGGCCGGCAACACCAAGTTGCTGCGCAAGTTTAACGTGGCCTACCCGGCCGAAGTAGACCAGGTGGTGGACAGCATCGTGGTGGGGGCCGTGGACGGGCAGTACGCGGGCTACCTGACTGTGGCCGACGCCCCGAAAGAGGACGCGGCCCGCGCCGTGCAGGAGCTGCGCGCCGACGGCATCAGCAAGCTGGTCATGCTCTCGGGCGACAAGGACAGCATCGTGCAGCGCGTCGCCCGGGAGCTGGGCATCGACGAGGCCCACGGCGGCCTGCTGCCCGAGGACAAGGCCCGCTACGTGCAGCAGTACAAAACCGAAGGGCGGAAGCTGGCCTTCGTGGGCGACGGGGTAAACGATGCTCCGGTGGTGGCCCTGGCCGACGTGGGCATTGCCATGGGCGGGCTGGGCTCGGATGCGACCATTGAAACCGCCGACGTGGTTATCCAAACCGACCACCCCAGCAAGATTGCCACCGCCCGGCGCATTGCCCGCGCCACTCACCGCGTGGTGTGGCAGAATATCTGGCTGGCTTTCGTGGTAAAAGGCATCGTGCTGGTGCTGGGCGCGGGCGGCTTGGCGACCATGTGGGAGGCCGTGTTTGCCGACGTGGGCGTGGCCCTGCTGGCTATTTTAAATGCCGTGCGCATTCAGCGCATGGACTATTCCACGCCGGGTACCGGTAACCCGTCGCCTGCTTCTCTCGCTGCCCCACAAGCGCAGCATACCCTGTCAGTGGTTGAGCCCATGCCCCGGGCGCTGCGCCAGGGCCCGCACCACCCTAACGACCAAACGACATGAGCGGGTCCCACGGTATGAGCGGCAGCGCCGCCAGCCGCAACAAGCGGCAACTGACCATTGTCTTCTTTCTAACGCTGACCTACCTGCTGGCGGAAGTAGTGGGCGGGTTCTGGACCGGCAGTCTGGCCCTGCTGGCCGACGCGGGCCACATGCTCACCGACGTGGCCGGCGTGGGGCTGGCCCTGCTGGCCATCCGCTTCGGGGAGAAACCGGCGACGCCGCAGCGCACCTACGGCTACTACCGCTTTGAGATCCTGGCGGCGCTGACCAACGCGGTGGTGCTGATTCTGATTTCGATTTATATTCTCTATGAGGCCTATCTGCGCTTTCGGAACCCGCCCCAGGTGGAAAGTGGGCAGATGCTATGGATCGCAGGTCTCGGACTGGCGGTTAACCTGGCCGGCATGTACTTGCTGCGGCAGGGCAAAGACGAGAGTCTGAACATGAAGGGAGCGTACTTCGAAGTGCTCAGCGACATGCTGACGTCTATCGGGGTAATTGCCGCCGGTATCATTATGCTCACCACCGGCTGGTACTACGCCGACCCGCTGCTCTCGGCCGGCATTGGCCTGTTCATCCTGCCCCGCACCTGGGCCCTGCTCAAGGAGTCGGTGAACGTGCTGCTGGAAGGTACCCCGGCCGATATCAACCTGGAGGAGCTGCGCCAGGGCCTGCTGCAAGTGCCGGGCGTGGCGGCCGTACACGACCTGCACGCCTGGGTGCTGACCTCCGGCGTCAATGCCCTGAGTGCCCACGTCGTGCTGGCCGAGGCCGCCGGGCACGAGGAAGTACTGACCCGCGCCCAGGCGTACGTCACGGGCAAGCATTCCATCCAGCACGCGACCATTCAAGTGGAGCGCGGCGACGTTGCCCGGCACGAAACCCACCTCTAACCTGACTAGCTTCTTCGTTTCTCTCATGACCTCCTACGACGTTCTCATTATCGGCTCCGGCCCCGGCGGCTATATCGCGGCCGTACGCTGCGGGCAGCTGGGCCTGAAAACGGCCATCATCGAAAAGTACCCCACCCTGGGCGGCACCTGCCTCAACGTGGGCTGCATCCCCAGCAAGGCGGTACTCGAATCCACCGAGCTCTACCAGAAAGCCACTCACCAGTTCACGGAGCACGGCATTGATGCCGATAACCTGCGTGCCGACCTGCCCCGCATGATGGAGCGCAAGGACCAGGTGGTGAAGAAAGTGTGCGACGGGGTGGTCTTCCTCATGAAGAAAAACAAGGTGGACGTACTCCACGGCGTAGCCTCGTTCGTGGATGCCACCACCGTGCTGGTAGAGCCCAGCGACGGGGGCAGTGGGGAAAAGCAGCTGCTCACGGCCAAAAACATCATCATTGCCACCGGCTCCAAGCCCAGCACCCTGCCCTTCATCACCCTGGATAAGGAGCGTGTCATCACCAGCACCGAGGCGCTGGCCCTGCGCGAGCTGCCCCAGCACCTGATTATTGTGGGCGGCGGGGTTATCGGCCTGGAGCTGGGCTCAGTGTATGCGCGGCTGGGTAGCAAGGTGTCCGTCGTGGAATACACTGACGCCATCATCCCTACCATGGACCGCACCCTGGGCAAGGAGCTGCTACGCTCCCTCAAGAAGCAGGGTCTGGAGTTCTACCTCTCGCACAAGGTGACGGCCGTGGAGCGGACCGGCGACACGGTGAAGCTCACGGCCCAGGGCGGGCCATCGGCCGAGCTGCAGCTGGAAGGCGACTACTGCCTGGTATCAGTGGGCCGCCGGCCCTACACCGACGGGCTGAACCTGGCCGCGGCCGGCGTGGAGCTGGATGAGAAGGGCCGCGTGAAAGTCAACGAGGACCTGCAGACGACGGTGCCGGGCATCTGGGCCATCGGCGACGTGGTGCGCGGGGCCATGCTGGCCCATAAGGCTTCCGATGAAGGCGTGTACGTGGCTGAGCTCATTGCCGGCCAGGCCCCGGAGGTGAACTACCTGCTTATCCCGGGTGTGGTCTATACCTGGCCCGAAGTAGCTGGTGTGGGCTACACCGAGGAGCAGCTCAAGGAGCAGGGCAAAGCCTATAAGGTGGGTTCCTTTCCGTATTCCGCCTCCGGCCGGGCGCTGGCCGGGGCTGACACCGAAGGGTTGGTGAAGGTGCTCACCGACGCGCAGACCGACGAGATTCTGGGCGTGCACATGATCGGGGCCCGCATTGCCGACATCATTGCCGAGGCCGTGGGCATCATGCACTTCCGGGGCGCGGCCGAAGACGTGGGCCTGATGTCGCATGCCCACCCCACCTACGCCGAAGCCTTCAAGGAAGCCTGCCTGAACGCGGCCGGCATCGGGGCCCTCAATATGTAACCCCGTATGCTACTCGCCTTTCTGCTGGCTGTTACGCCGGACGCGCCCCCTTCCTGGAGTCAGGTGCTGCTGTATTCCCTGGTGCCCGCCGCCATCATGGTCGTGGGGGCCGTTGTGGCCGTGCTGCGCCCGCCGGGCGCGGCCATTCGCAGCGCCATTTTGCACTTCGCCGCCGGGGTGGTGTTTTCCGTGGTGGCCGTCGAGCTGCTGCCCGACATCGTGGCCCGTCACCGTCCGCTGGAGGTTGGCCTGGGCTTCGGGGCGGGGTAGGGCTGATGCTGGCCTTGCGCTCCTGGACCCGCAAAGCGGCGGAAAAGGAGAAAGCCACGCCACTTCCCTACTTCGCCCCAGGCACCATGTGGGCCTCGCAAACCGAAAAAGCCGCGGACCAGCGCCGGGCGCCGCTGCCCATGGGCCTGCTCACGGGCGTGGCCATCGACATCCTCATCGACGGGCTGCTCTTGGGCATCGGCTTTGCGGCCGGGGCCGAGGAAGGCCTATTGCTGGCCATTGCCCTGACCATTGAGGTGCTGTCGCTGGGGCTGGCTACGGCCGTGGAGTTGCAGCAGGAAGGGCAGCCCAAAGCCCGGACCGTGGGCGTCGTGGCTGCTTTGTCGGGGCTGCTGGTCGTCGGGGCCGGGGTCGGTATCACTGTGCTGCAGGGCGCCTCCGACAACGTCATGGAACTGGTGCTCTCCTTCGGCCTGGCCGCGCTGCTGTTCCTGGTAACGGAAGAGCTGCTGACCGAGGCCCACGAGGAGCCGGAGTCGCCCTGGCTAACCTCCGCATTTTTCCTGGGTTTTCTGGTCTTTCTACTTCTGGGCATGCTCGTGTAGCCGGCCACATTTTCTGACCTACTATGGATTCGCACAAGCTTCTCATCGAACTCACCCTGGTGCCGGCCGGCCGGCACATTGCCTTTTCCAAAGAAATGCTGGAAAAGGTGCACGTCTACCGCCGGGTAGGAACAGAGGGAGACGCCTGGCAGCAAGTGGCTACGAATGCCCGCTCTCCCTTTATCGATACGGAATCCTTTCCGGCCGGCACCACCCTGGAGTACCACGTGCAGCACTTCAATCAGCAGGATGTTTACGAGGGGCACAGCAACATCGTGCGCACCACCCTCAGGTAGCTTCAACCCAAACAACCCGACCCAACAACGCGATGCGCTTCACCGACAAAATATGCCTCGTCACCGGCGGCGGCTCCGGCATCGGCCGGGCGGCCTGCCAGCAGCTGGCCGCTGAAGGCGGCACCGTCGTCGTCCTGGACCGCGACGAAACCACGGCCCAGCAGACCGTGGACCTGATTGAAAAAGGCGGCGGTCAGGCCCGGGCCATCCGGGTTGATTTGGGCCTGGTGGCCGAGATAGAAGCGGCCATGGGCACCGTAGTAGCCGCCTACGGCCGGGTGGATGTGCTGGTCAACAACGCGGCCATGATGACATTTAAGCCGATTACCGAGTTGGCGGTCGAAGAGTGGGACCTGGTCATGGCTGTCAATCTGCGGGCAGTTTTTCTGCTCAGCAAACTGTGCCTGCCCCACATGCGGGGCGGAGCCATCGTCAACATCAGCTCCGTGCATGCGCAGGAAACCACGGCCAACGTGATTCCCTACGCGGCCAGCAAAGGCGCGCTGGAGGCCTTCACCCGGGGCATGAGCCAGGAGTATCCGGCTGCCCGCGTGCGCACCAACTGCGTGGCCCCCGGAGCCGTGGACACGCCCATGCTGTGGAACAACCCGAACGTGAAAAGCGGCAAGGAGAAGGTAGAGGGCGAGGTTGGCCACCCCGCAGACATTGCCGGCGCCATCTGCTACCTGGCCTCGGCCGATGCCCACTACATCAACGGCACCACCCTGGTCGTGGACGGCGGCCGGCTCAGCATCTTGTAACCGCCTCCCCGCACACACTTTTCCATTTCCGCTTAAACTTATCCCCAAGCCCATGAGCGCCTTCATGTTTGCCACCGGCATCGAAAACAGCTACCCCACTATCAAACTGCCGGACGGCACGAGGCAGCGGGTGGACGAGCTGGAGAAAACCGGCCATTACGAGCGCTGGCGCGAAGACTTCGCCCTGGTCAAGGAAATGGGCATTGAGTTCCTGCGCTACGGCCCGCCCTACTACCGGGTGCATACCGGCCCCAGCCAGTATGACTGGGCCTTTACCGACGAGACCTTCGGCGCCCTGCGCGAGTTGGGCATCACGCCCCTGGTGGACTTGCTGCATTTCGGGCTGCCCGACTGGCTGGGCAACTTCCAGAACCCGGCCTTCCCGGAGCACTTCGCCGCCTACGCCGGGGCCTTTGCCGCCCGGTTCCCGGACCTGCAGTTCTACACGCCCATCAACGAAATCTTCGTCACCACCATGTTTTCGGCCCAGTACGGCTGGTGGAACGAGTGCCTGGCCAGCGACCAGGCCTTTGTGACGGCCCTCAAGCACGTGTGCCGGGCCAATGTGCTGGCCATGCAGGCCATCCTGGCCGTGCAGCCGGGAGCCACCTTCATTCAAAGCGAGTCGGCCGAGTACTTCCACCCCGAAACGCCCGCCGCGCGGCCCCTGGCCAACTTTCTCAATCAGAAGCGCTTCCTGAGCCTCGATTTAACCTACGGCTACCCCGTGAGCGTGGCCATGTACGAGTTCCTGCTCAAAAACGGCATGACGGATGCCGAGTACCACTGGTTTGACGACCAGAACATCAAGGCCAAGTGCATCATGGGTACGGACTACTACCGCACCAACGAGCGTATGGTGCGCGAGGACGGCAGCACCTACCCGGCCGGGGACGTGTTCGGCTACTACGTCATTGCCAAGCAGTACTACGACCGCTACCGCATGCCGCTGATGCACACCGAAACCAATTTGTGGGAACCCGACGCCGTGAACTGGCTCTGGCGGCAGTGGGCCAACGCCTACCGCCTCAAGCAGGACGGCATTCCCCTGGTGGGCTTCACCTGGTACTCGCTGCTCGACCAAGTGGACTGGGACACGGCCCTGCGCGAAAACAACGGCCGCGTTAACCCGCTGGGCCTCTACGACCTGGACCGCAAGATACGGCCCGTGGGCCGGGCCTACCAGCGCCTGATTGCTCAGTGGAAAGACGTACTCCGGGACGAGAGCTACGGCGTGCACATCAACTATTAGCCCCCTCTTGCCATGCCTGCTTTCTTAGCACCTTTGCGCCGGGTACGCATCCTGTTGCTGGGGGCCGGGGCCCTGCTGCTGGGCTTTTGCGGTCACCCCCGCAACGAGCAGCACGCGGAACCCGCGCGCCCGGCCGTGGCCCCGGCCGACTCGGGCCACGTAGACGCGCCCGTGGAGCACGCCACCGCCACCGGCATTCTGCAGCGGTTGCAGGAGAGCCTGGACGGCCTCTCGCTGAACGGCCGGGCCGACCATGACTTTGCCCACCTGGCGCTGGAATACACCCACGCCGGCCTGGATCTGGCCAACCTGACGGTAGAGCGGAGCGCTTCCGATTCCCTGCGGGCCCTGGCCCGGCGGGTGCGCCCCGGCCAGGAGCATCTGCTCCCCGAATTGGAAGCCATTGTTTCCCGCCAGCATCATCTTCACACCAATCACCGCCTGGATCCGGCCACGCCGTTTGCCCGCGCCACCGCATTGCTACGCCGCGATTTGGCGCACGCTTGCGCGGCACTTCCTGCTTCCAAGGCAGATTCTGCCGCTCAACTGGCGGCCGCATGGCGCGTGTACCAAACGAGCCTCACCCGTTTGGCACAGCTGCAATTGCGTTACGGGCAGGATTTCCGTCTACGAGAAATAGCCCGCTTGCTAAGCCCGCTGGCTGCCAGCCCTGGGCGGAGGCATCCCTAACATACCAAGTGGCCATTGTTTACTCGGACCTATGCCTGTTTTACGCCTGCTTTCCCCCCGGCACCTGCTGGCCCATCTGCGTCACCTCTCGGCCCGGCAGCGCCTGCTCGTAGCCGCCGGCCTGGGCGGCCTGAGCTGGCTGCTGCTGCTGCCGTTTTCCTTGCAGGCGGCCACGCGCCTGGTGGCCGCCTGGGACGTGTTTTGCTCCGGCATTCTGAGTTTGCTGTGGGCCGCCATGTACCGGGCCGACGCGGCCCATATCCGGCGCGTCGCCACCCGGCAGGATCCCGGCCGGACCTGGACCTTCGTGGCCGTGCTGGCCGGCAGCAGTGCCGCGCTGCTGGCCGTGGTGGTGCTGCTTTCGGGGCTGGCTTCCATGCGCGGGCCCGAAGTGAGCTACCATGTGGGGTTGTCCGCCGGGGCAGTGGTCGGGGCCTGGCTGCTGGTGCACACCGTGTTTGCTCTGCGCTACGCCCACGCCTACTTCAGCGAAAACCTCGCGACCGACCCACCGGATACGCTGGGGGGACTGGAGTTTCCCGGGGAGCCCCCCACCTCGTACTGGGACTTTGCCTACTTCGCCTGCATCGTGGGCATGACCGCCCAGACCGCCGACGTGGCCGTGTCCTCGGCCCGTCTGCGGCGGCTGGTGATGCTGCACGGCCTGTTGGCCTTTGCTTTCAATACCAGCATCGTGGCGCTGGCCATCAACCTGCTGGCCGGACTGCTCTGAGGCGGCGGGCCGTCCAGTTCTCCGGCCAGTGGCTTGCTCACGGCCTGATGATCCTTCGTTGTTTTACCCCGCTGTTACCGCATGTATATCCGTAAGCACATTCACTGGCGTGTTATCTGGGCCTATTCCTGGAAAGACGTGCTGATTTTTCTTGGCTACGATACCCTGCTGGCCGTATTGCACGGGCCGCTGCAGGTACGCTGGCTGGACATTCCCTGGCAGCTCATCAGCATCCTCGGCGTGGCCGTCTCCTTTTACGTGGGCTTCAAGAACAGCAGCTCCTATAATCGGTTTTCCGAGGCCCGCCAGCTGTGGGGCGGTATCGTGAACCGCAGCCGCAGCTGGGCGATGCTGGTACTGGGCAATACCGACCCATTGGGGCCGGCCCTGACGCCGGCGCAAGTGGCCGCACAGCAGCGGCTGATCTACCGGCACCTGGCCTGGGTGAATGCCCTGCGCCTGCACCTGCGCCGCCAGCCTGAGCGGTGGGAGGCGGAGGTGGCCCCTTTCCTGGGCCCGGACGAGTCCGTGTACTTGCGGGCAGTAGCCAATCGGCCGGCCCAGTTGTTACTGCGGCAGACCCATGACTTGCGCCAGGCAGCCGGTCTCTACACCGAGTTGCAGCAGCGCACCCTTACCGAAGACCTGCGGGAGCTCACCAATCTGCAGGGTGGCTGCGAGCGCATCAAAAACACACCGTTTCCCCGGCAGTATGCCTTTTCCAGCGCTGCGTTCGTCTGGCTCTTTATTGCCCTGCTGCCCCTAGGCTTGCTGGCCGAGTTCGAGAAGCTGGGCCACGGGCAGTACTGGATGACGATTCCGTTCTCGGTGCTGGTGTCCTGGGTGTTTGTGACCATGGAATTGGTGGGCCACATCAGTGAGGACCCGTTTGAGAATCGCATGAACGACGTGCCCATGACGGCGCTCTGCCGCACCATCGAGATTGACCTGCGCCAGATGCTGGGCGAGCAGCAGGTGCCCGCGCCCGTACAGCCCGTGGAGGATGTACTGCTGTAACCTGACTGGCCGCCTACCCTGCGGGGCGGGGTGGCGGCGGGCCGCAGGTGGACCCTTGTTGAGCGCGGCCTGGCTAAGCGCGGCTCTGCTGCAGCCCTCCCCCGCCGCCGCCCAAGTGCCCCGATCAAAGAACGAGGACGTCCCCAGTCTGGCCGACTCCAGTCGTCACGCCGCTCGGTTGCCGGTGCTGGCCGGCAGCGTGGCGGTGGTCTATCCCGCGGGGCTGTACCTGCTGGGGCGTAGCTGGTACACCGGGGAGCGGGTTCCGCTGCATTGGTTTAACGACTGGCCCGAATGGAAGCAGCTAGACAAAGCCGGCCACTTCTGGACCGCGTTTCACGAAAGCCGCGCCGCGGTTGACCTGCTGGGCTGGGCCGGGGTGGCCGAGCGCCGCTCCCGCTGGTACGGGAGCTTTGTAGGATTTCTGCTGCAAAGCCCGATTGAGCTGCTGGACGGCCGCTCTCCCGCCTACGGCGCCTCGCCCGGCGACCTGGCGGCCAACCTGGCCGGATCGGTGGGCCTGCTGACCCAGCAGCTGGCCTGGGGCCAGGTGCGGCTGATGCCCAAGGTATCGTTTCACCGCAGCCCCTACGCCGCGCAGCGCCCCGACGTGCTGGGGCGTACCCTGCCCGAGCGCTTGCTCAAGGACTACAACGGCCAAACCTACTGGGTGTGTGCCGACGTGGGCGCGTGGCTGCCGGCCGGCAGCCGCTGGCCACGCTGGCTCCAGCCGGCAGTCGGCTATGGGGCCGACCAATTGCTCTACAACGACCCGGCCCGCAACCAGGCGGCCGGACTGCGCGCCTACCGCCAGTACTACCTGTCGGTGGACGTGGACCTGCGTCGGGTGCCCACACGCTCCCAGGTGCTACGGCGCGTGTTCTACGTAGCCAGCCTCGTGCACCTGCCCGCCCCGGCGTTAGAATGGAACGCCCGGCGGGGCTGGCATGGCCATGGCCTCTATTACTAACGCTGTCCGGGCGGCTTCGCGCCCTTTCCGGGTGTTCTCCTACCTCCGGTTTCCCTCCTTATTTACTGGCCGGGGCGCTGCTCATTTTTAGCTCGTATGGCATGAAGACGTATCTGCCCTTTAATCGGTTCATCGGCCTGGCCGGTCTGGCAGCCGCACTGTTGCTGCCCGGCTGTGGCAATCTGGGCTCGCATAGCCTGACCCTCCGCTTGCAGGTTGCCTTCGACAGCACGGCCATCCGGATCCATAACCCCACCCGCGCAACGTACTACCACGCGCAAGTGGAAGTAAATGATGCCTTTGCGGCCGCATTAGGCACCCTTGCCCCGGGCGCCCACCGGCGGCTTTCCTTGGACAGCCTGCGCACCGACCAGGGCCAAGGGTTGTCAAGGGAAGTGCAGCTGGAGCGGCTTACGCTCTACGCCCAGGACAGCGTCGGCAACTATGATGCGCTTATCCTGGATCCCGTTCCTGCCGGCCGATGAAGTCCGGCGTAGGAGTCAGCGTTTTATACCGGGGCAGAACGCCAGAAACTCGTAGCGGTCCAGCAGCACCGCGCGGCAGGGCAGCTACGAGTAAGCGGCCCGCCACGGCCAAACGACCTGTGGCTTTGCGGGGTTCGTGCTCAGCCCCAGCGACGGCAGCTCGTTGCAGACGGCGTCTTTGCTGCTGTGCGCCAGGGGAACTACGCCCGCTCTCATTATGGTTAGGCGGGTATGTGTGCGCATCATACCCCGACTCGAAAACTGCTCCGACTAGGCCTCTACGCGGCGGTCGGCGCCTGGATCCTCTACTCCCAAGCCGGCGGTTTCTAGCCCGGCGCATGGGGCCGTTTTTGGGAATGCGCTACGCAGGAACCGGGTGCACAACGCACCTAGCATAGGCCAACGGTGCCGCTACCTTGTGTATCTTCCGGGGTTGTCCCCTGCACTGTATGCTCCCTGTTCGTCTTTGCTGGCCCGCTGTCGGCGTGGCCGTCTGCCTGCTGACGCCAGCGCCCGTCGCGGGGCAGGTGCTGCATTCCCCTGTTGTGCCTGATTCCGTGGGCCGGCGCCTGGAGGTAGAGCCCCGGCCGTCGCCGCTCCGGCGCGCGGCGCAGTGGGCCGGGCGGCCGGCCACCTGGCGCGTGCTGGTACCAGGGCTGTTGGTGGGGGTCGGCCGCCCGGCCCACCACACGCTGGAGCTCAAGACCGATTGGGCGGTGCGCGAGGAACTCGGTGAGCACGTGCCGGCCGTGCGCACCACCCTGGACGACCAGTTGCGCCACGTGCCGGCCGCCGCGGCCCTGGGGCTCAGCCTGGCCGGCGTGCGGGGCGAGCACAGCACGGTGAACCAGGCGTTGCTGTTTGCCCTGACCTACACCATCAACAATACGCTCACCAGCAACCTCAAGCGCCTGACGCGGGTAGAGCGTCCCTACGGCGGCGGCGATTACAGCTCGTTCCCGAGTCAGCACGCCAGCGCGGCGTATTCGGCCGCCTGGCTGTTGGACCGCGAGTACGGGACGCGCAGCGGCTGGTACCGCGTAGGCGGCTACACCGTGGCCACCAGCGTCGCGGCCCTGCGCCTAATCAACGGCAAGCACTGGCTGTCGGACGTCGTCGCGGGGGCGGGGGTAGGCCTGGCGTCTACAGAGCTGGCGTACTGGGTGTATCCAACGGTCCAACGCCTGCTGCTGCGGGGCTTGCAGGACCGGGCGGGGTGGTGCCTTTCTACCAGGGTGGGGTCACCGGGCTGCTTGCCGTGGTGCGGCTGTAGAATGAAAGGCAGGTACTGTACGCTTAGCGGGAATTTTTGTTCTTGTGCTAGTGCTTCCTAATACACCTTCGGATTAAGTAAACGTAGACTTCGTCCTGTCCGTTTTAGCTAGACCATCTCGCTTTTACTGACATTCTCATTGCCTTATTGTTAAATGGCGGCCTGTCTACCTGAAAGTTATCAGGTGCCAAGCGTTCAAAGTATTGTAGAATACAGGAACACTCCAGCCGCGTTTGTGGCGAAAGTCTCGAGCAAAGTCATAGTGTTTAACATATACCTCAATGCCTGAGTCAGTCACTTTCAGCACTACGAAGCCTGCTTGATTGTTCGTGATTCTAACTTTAGGATAGCTCGTATACGCTAGGTGCTTGCTGCTGGCATTACCCAAAAGCGTAAGTCTGGGCTTTAATGTTTTTAGAAAATCATAGTTCCGCCCAGAATCTCGGCCGTGATGCGGGGCAAAGAGGACATCCACGTTGCTTACTTCAGTCTGATAAGTGGTAAGAATGTAGTCCCAAGCTGCATCGTGCGTGTCGCCAGCGAACAGAATTTTCCAATGCCCTCCCCCTGCTTTAGGAGGGGTGAATAGCAGCACGTAAGAAGACTCATTATAATCCTTCTTGTCGTTCGCTTCTTTAACCAACGCTGCGGTTGGACACAGTATTTTAACGTTATCCTGGTTCCAAAAATCGGCTTGGTGATTGGCTAGCAGGGATAAGCGACGTGTGGCCGAATATCGGCCATGACGTACTTCTTGATAAAATTTCCAGTCTTCCTTGTTGTAGCCTCCGCCAAAGCCGTTCTCGTCACAATATTTATCATTGTCTGTGTCCCACGTATTAGGAATTGAGAACTCCTGGTACAAATCCCGGATACCATCCAAATGGTCCATATCTGGGTGAGTCACGATGAAGCGCCAAATCTGCTTAACACCTAACCCTTTTATATAATCAACGGGGTTATCGGGGCTCAGCTTCTGATAGTAGTTGGTTTTTCCGGATGGGACAGAAGTTCGAGTACGCCGTTCCTCTCTTTCTTTCGAGGCTTTTACTGCTTTTTCTTCTGGTGTATCCACCAGATTATAAGCATTGCTGACATCAATTACTGTAGTTCGACCTGAGTTGTGCTGTATTATATTACAATCGCCCTCAAGCACGTTAAGAAAATGGATAATCTCCATGAAAGGAAAGGGAAGTGAGCTTTGTTTTAAGAAAAAGGTTATTTCAAGTTTTACTAAAGTAGTCTTTTGCTTAGGATGGTAACATTGCACGCTAAGCCCCCCATTCTCTATACAAATACAGTGTATTGCTTGGCTAGCGTTTGACCATCCTTGGTGATGACTCTATACCGGGCTTCGCCAAGGGTTGTCAAATCATATTGCGCGGAGGGGCGCGGAATGATTTCAATTTCGTCCATAATAATACATTTACCCTGGCTGCGTTCCATCAAGTCTCGAAGCAAGCGGTAATTAGGCATCGTAGTTCGCCAACGGGATGAGATACGTCGTAGATCCAGGGGGACCATGACCGCCAAATCCGGGTTGTTCAGTAACTGAATGCCTTTGTCCAATGGAGTGCCGTTGAAGCTTAGATGGTGTGAGACCTTGTAAAAAACGGTACGGCTCAGTAAGTCCGTCACGAAATGTTTAGGATTGGGGCCTGTGCCATTCCATTTCTCAATCAGGTGCCAGCTCTCCCAGTTGGCGTACTCAGCATCACCGGGCAACAGCAGTACGGGGCCACCTGTTCCGATCTCAATGGCCAAGGCCAAACTGGTGTTGTTGATGTGAGAGTCCAGTCGAATGGCCAATGAACCAGCCGTGTATAGCCATTCCTGCTCAATATCCCGCCACTTATTGTCGAAGGCCGCGTAACGGTCAAACAAGTCTCGGGCCTGGCTCAAGTACACTGCGCTCTCGGCGGGTGAGTGATCGAGTTCCGATTGGACGAGTCCCTGAGCCCCCACAGCATACTTATCCGAGAATGGTAGGTCGCCTGGAGAGATATCTCCATCAATAGTAAGAAAGCTGTTCATCGCCAGAATACCTTCCCCTGGAGTGGTGTGGCGAGGGTGCGTATCGCGGCCCTCTTTGCCATCGGCAAAAATATGCGCCTTGTCTAGTGGCGGGCCCAATACATGAAACCGGACGCCAGGCACCTGGGGCATGGGAAGCGAAGCTCCGGGCAGTAGGTAGCGGGTACGCACTTGCTTGTTTTTCAGCAGTTGCTTGATTTTTCGCATCCCGGCCAGGCCCCCCGCAGCAGGCAGCGCTTCGTCTAAATTCACGGCTCCGAGCGTGTCCATCCCATCAAGAAAAGCATCTAGAGCCAACAGTGCCTGCTCATTGGCTTTCAGATTGGTTTGCTCGGCGTGAATGGCACCTCTGTTCGTATGCAGCTGGGTGATGGCATTTCGGAGACCCAGGCGCATTTTTTGTCTTTTCTGGAGCAGGTCTTGGGCCCGTCCTTGTGGGTCATCAGGATCCTCAGTCCACGCAAACCAAGCCTCCCCAATTTCAAGTTGCTCAAACTCCTCTAGGCACTTGTCAAACCCATTGACATGGTCTTGGTGTTCGTGAGTAATGACCAGCAAGTCCAGCTTGCCTTCGACGTAGTCAACTAGGTTTTCGATGTAGGGTAAAAAGTCGGCCCGCGTGCCCATACAACTTCCGCAGTCAATCAGCATGGTGAATTGCAATTCCTCCTGCGCAAAGAATTTGAGCACGAAGCAATCGCCTGTACCCAGACAGTACATGCGCACGTCAACCCGGGTAGTGGGCACGGCTGGCGACATGGATGCCCCTTCTAGAGCAGTAGTGTTTCTATTATGTTCCATGCCGACGGCTAGTGTTGGTGCAAGAAGGCAAACGGCTCGCTCAGGTGCTGCACTTGCTGGCCGAAGTACTGGGTATAGGCATTGTGGTGGTGGTGCTGCCCTTGGCGCGTATAGCGGTACTGCCGCTCAGCCCGGGTTGTGTCGAGCACGGCTATTTCACCTCCCGATTGCTCCCACACCTGCATGTTGAGCAAAGGCCGGTTCACCACGTACTTTAGACTGAGCGTGTCCAGATCCAGAATAAGCGTGCAGCCCCCGCGGAACTCCATCCGCTGCTCCGTGTCGCCCGGATTGGTGCGGATGCCTTCTTTCAAATTGTAATGTCCTACCACTTTACCCTCTCTAAATACAACGCCGCTACGCTGCACCAGGCAAAAAACAACATGGTTAATTTGTAAACCATCTGGTCCGGATCGGCTGACTAGCCGCAGGTTTTGAACTTGAAAAGAGGGGCGTGACGAATAGGTAGTTTGGTGGACGACAGCTGCGTGAAGCGAGTCAGCCAACACAAAGGCTATTCCGGTAAAGCTGGTAAACTCCTTAGAAGTGGCAAATTGCTCACTGATATACTGGTGAATCCCCTCCGTTTCTCCCGTCTCTTCCTTCCGCAGCTTACCAATAAAATTTCGGGTGAAGGCATCTATCTTAGCCCGGTCGTTTTCGTACTTGATTCCTATCGCGTATTCCCGCAGTCGTCCGATGAGTTTCGTCAACACCTTCTGAGAAGCTGAATCTGAATTGTACTCCGCAATAGTTCCTATTCCGGGTAAACGCAGGCTTTCCACGCTCAGCGTCTTGATGCCCTGCGGATAAATGCCCCGTCGACGGAAAGCATCAATAAAAGCCAGCCTGTATTCATACCGGTCGTCCCGTACGGAGTCAACGTCAGCCGTGATGATGGCTCGCAGGTAATCACCGAAAGTGATGTCTACGGGCGGACAATAATCAAGTGCCCGGATGCACATGCCCAGCACATGATTCGCAGCCTTAGCCGCTTCATCCGCTAGGCGGTTGACCAAATCCGGATGCAGTTCGCCCTGGGCTAAGATGCCGCTGCCGCCCGAGGCGATGCGCAACAGGTCCGCGATCCGCACCTTATAAATCGAGGTAAAGGCTTCAAAAACTGCTGCTACCAGGATGCTGCCGCGGGCATGCGGCTCGGTTTGCTGCCGATATTCGTCACTGTTAGGCTCCAAAGGCCGCCACTGCTGGGTATTGGGGTCCTGGCGTCCAATGGCGTCGCGCAAGCTGCCGTAGCCGCCGATAGCCGTACCAAACTGTTGTGCCAATTCACCCAGTAAGTTCTGCGCGGATAAATCACCCCTCGTGCGAGCAATCTGGTGTTTGAGCACCTCCGGAAAAGTAAAGTGCTGAAACAGGGCTACGATGTCCGCGAAAGCTTCGTGAAAAGCTAGCACATCGGGGTTGGTTGGCTCGTTGTAATGCGTGTAGATGCCGTCGAGAATGGCGTGCGTCACCTCGTGGGCGATGATGTCATGGCTCAGACAGGTAAAAACCAGTGAATCGGGCATTTGCTGGGTATCATCCGCAGGGGTGGAGGAAAAGTACCCGAAAAGAATAGCCTTCTTTAAAGGACTGTAGTACGCATTGGCATCTCGCATCGCGTGCGGGTAAATGCGCAGTTGCGCCACATACTCTTCGTACCCGGGGCCATCAAGCGTGCGCCGCGGGGACCACTGAATTTTACGGCCAAGAGCCTTTTCAAAATTTTTAATTGTTGTCATGGCCACCGCGTACACCATTTGCTGGTGAAACTGCGGATTGCTTTCGCTGGGCTCTAACCCGTGTTGAGCGAGCAAGTTCCGGTCGTTTAGATCGACCGGTAAATAGAACCGTCGCACGGTAGGATCGTAGTCCAATACCTCCAGGTACTCACCCACCGGTCCCGGTGTCACAGATTCCCAATCCACCTGATAGGTAAGTCGGTTTATGGCCACTGTGTCCAAGCGCAGAGACAACGAAGGATCGAAGCTGTACGCCCGTAAACTTCGGTGCCCAGGTTCCGCGATGCGCGGGCGATGTTGGATTGGTAAAGACATTGATTAAAAGCTGTTTATATGGCCATTGCCAAGCGCTATTCGAAGTGATTGGAGTGTGCTGGCAGTAATATTCTCAGGGCGCCAAGCGCCAAAGTGGCCAACTGGCACCCAGCTGCAATGAAAAGGTAATATGCAGCTTTGCACAATAATTTTAACTAATCTTCACTTGCAGCTTGCTACACGCCTTTTCCAAGTTTGCTGGCTCCAATCTTACATCTCATGTCAAAACGCCTAATTGTCCTTTGTGACGGCACCTGGAATCGGGCCGAAAACATGGATAACCGCAAGCGCAAACCTACCAACGTGATGAAGATGGTGCGGTCAATCAAACCGCTAACCGCTGATAACACCGTGCAAGTAACCTATTACGACGAGGGCGTGGGCAATCATTGGGGACTGGACCGGTTTCTTGGGGGCGGCTTAGGGCTGGGATTATCTAAAAACGTCGTTGAAGCGTACCGGTTTTTGCTCTACAACTATGAGCCCGGGGATGCGATATTTCTGTTCGGCTTTAGCCGGGGGGCTTACACGGTCCGTAGCTTGGCCGGATTGATTCAGCACATTGGTTTGCTACCCAAGCAGGAGGACTTCTATGTGCCGGAAGCGTACGGTCTGTATCGGCAGCGGCCCACCAAAGGGGACCCACAGGAAGCGTGGCAACACCAAATTGCTGCGTTTAGAACAAGGCACCATGCCCAACCCATTCCTATCCATTTTGTTGGCGTGTGGGATACTGTAGGAGCCCTGGGCCTGCCGTTGAACCTGTTCAATCTTTTCAATCGTCGGCGTTATATGTTCCACGATTCCAGCCTCAGCCCCTGCATCCAGCACGCCTACCAAGCGTTGGCAGTGGATGAGCAGCGAAAAACGTTTCGACCAACGCTGTGGGAACATGTAACAACCTCACAGGTATTGGAGCAACGCTGGTTCGCTGGCGTACATACCAACGTAGGAGGTGGCTATGAGAAAGATGGGTTAGCTAATATTCCTTTGCATTGGCTTAAAGAAAAAGCTACCGCTTTGGGCCTAGAGGTCGACGAAGCTTTTTTGGCGTATTACAAGCCGTGGTATGGTGACCAACTGCGCAATTCCATGACGTGGCTCTACCGGCTGCTGGGCACGCACGTGCGTGAAATCGGTGTCGGTCAGGGCAGCAATGAAACAATTGATGAGAGTGTACTGCAGCGAATAAGAGCCCTACCCGATTACAAGCCCGTCAACGTAGCAGCTGCCTTGGAAAGGCTAACGGTTAGTGCTTCATAACCTGCGCCAGTGTAGGGAATACCTCTCAATCCAGCATTCCATTTTGCTCACAACATCCGGCTAGTGGGCCCACGCTTTTTAGGAACGATATGTTTCAGTTCGATAATCTAGACCAGAAAACCAGAGACTACATGCTGCTCGAAGTAGAGGCTGCCATCAAAACCAGCCAACTCTACATTAGCATGCGGTTCACCGAAGAGGGAAAGGCTCTTTACCCAAAACTTCTGCGCCAAGCAGTGATAGATGGGAATGAAGAAACACTGGCCACAGCACTGCAACAGCATAATTGCTTTCAGACGCACGAGAAGCATGGAATCGTATTACGGAAAGTACCGGCGAATGCACCGCTGATTTTTGCGGAAGGAGAATTCAACGCCTTTTATATGCGTGGCATTTGCCACCGGGCCATTGGGGAAGGAAACGCAGTAGAAGTATATCGAGCCAAATCCTCTATGGTACCACGAAGGTCCTCCAAGTTGATCGAAGGAAATCTGGAAGATCCTCGAAGACTGCTCCTCTACCTGAAAAATAGCATAGATGGCAGCCAAAGGGGCAGCCAACTGCCGGCGGGCTCTAATTCTGGCCTAACGCTTCGCCTAACAAACAAGCCACTAATGAAGTAATCGTGCCTTGACCGGGTCAAGCGGGTAGTCCATAACCTGTGAGGAGTTTCCGCTACGCGTTTCAGTAGACAAAAGGCAGGATGGCAGAGGGCGTGGCAATAAGCAAGAAAACTGGTAAGGGGCTTGTAAGGTCAGCAAACTCTTGCTGGAAGCGTTGCACCGTGGCCGCATCGGTTGGGCTCATGCACTCAGGCCCAACTGGATGAGTATGCCACTCGCCAATGTAGCCGAGTTGCCCGCCACTGGCCTGGTTGATCTTGTTTACCGTTTCCGGCAGATTCTGTACGCCGCGAAAGAAGCACACGGAGTTGGCTCGGCTGTCGGGTGGCGCTGGCACCACCCCTACTACGTGGATGGTTTTGGTTTTAAAATTAGCCCTTCCAATAAATACGCCGCCCGTTTCGTGAGGGGCTGCAAGCGCCAACTCTTGTTTAATAGTTTGCAGCACCGCTGCCGTCATGCGCACCTGCCAACTCGCGTCGTTCACCGCGTTGAACACATGCATGGGCTCTACTACCAAGCGCTCGGTGGAAATACTGGGGTAGCCGTCTTCGATGGCGACGCGGCTAAGAAACACTTGGCCGTGAACGGGCCGCTCCCTAACTACCGCGTCTTGCTTGAGCACTTCGGCGAAATAGGCTGCGTGGGTCGAGATGGTTTCATCGGCTAGGACTGTGGTTTCGGAGTTACAGCCTATCCCTACGCTTAACAGCGGACCGTCGGTTTGAGCTAAAGCCACTTCCCGCGCCAGCCATGCGGCCACTGCGGGACGGTGGGCATATTCGGCGTAAAGCATAGTTTGCAAGTCATCCAATCGCGGATTGCGGTTGGCCCCCTCCAAGGATAGAATGCCGAGCTGCCCCTGGTCCGAAATAAGCCCTCGGCTTATTACTGTCTGAGCAAGTATTGGACTAGCCAAAAGGGTATGGAAAAAGGCTTCCGATGCAGTGAAGTCAAATACTCGTTGGATAGTAACAGGCACATTCCCCACGACGGGCGCTAACACGAAATCAGCTGAACGGGCAAGGGCAATCAGACCCAAACCGGTTTCATATCTATACATTTCCCGAATGACTTGCTCTAAAGCAAGTGCTTTGTTCAGGCCCTCATGCTGGGCAAATAAAGTGTGGCGAACTAGGTTATGAGGGGAGAGCTTGTCGGGATCCAGTAGCACAAAATCGGTAATGCCACCACGAGCAAAATGCATCACCACTTTCGAACCTAAGGCCCCGCAACCTGCCACCCAGATCGAGCCAACAGGTACGACCGCCGCCCCAGAGACCACCTGGGCCTTCTGCAGGGTTAAGGGCTCATTGTGCACCTGAAAGCTTACAGGCAGATCGTTTATAATGCGACCTGTAGTTGGATCCTTGTCGGTGTCTTGCAGCGTGAGGTAAAAGTTGACAAACTCCAGATTTGCTGTAAATCCAATGAGTGGTTTGGGCCTTTTCAGGGCACATAGCACGGGTACTTCTGGGAAGAAATTGATGTCGTGCACGGCTAAGTGCCGTTCCAAGGGACCAAAGTCAATGCCAAATGATTGACCAAAGGCCAGTAATTTTTGCCAACTGCGGGGCAAATCCACGCAGTAATCGGAATAGGTGGTGTCTGCAGGTGACCACACCACGTAACCGGCGTGGTAGCGGCGGGCCTGTAAGGAATTGGCGGCCACTGCCCGCATGCCGCGCAGAAACTCTTCTACGATTTCCTCTATATTTTCAGGCGTGACCAACCTGTCAAGCCTAAAAGCGGGAGAAGTCCCGACTGGGGCTGTATTCTCAAACAGAGCTACGGAAAAATTGGCCACTCCAGACGCTGGCCTAGTTAACACAACCTGGGCCAGATGGTCGTAGGGATAAATAACGGAGCCCTGGTACCCTTCCAACCGAAGCGGATCAAACTGCTGCCCGTCAACAGCCAGCTCGCCAGTAACCGCGTCGCGTAGCCAGTTTTGGGTGCGGGTTACGACGTCGGGGAGCCGGCGGTTAGCATACCATTCCGTGAAGTCGCCACGCACCAGACAAAATGCTGGCGGTTTACCCGGCACTGCCACGTACAAATGAGCAAGTTGGTCTTTAGGGAAATCAAGTCGGTCAGCATATACCACCGGCGTCGCAGTGGGGTAACCGGTGCGGCTAAGCACTAGCAGCACCGGTTCCTGGGCCCGAATGTCAATCCCTGCGTAGTTGCCCCGGGGAGGTAATTCAACCGCTACGGTTAAGGCCAGGCCAATATGGTCGTTATCCCAAGCCAGCGGTTTCAGTACAGCCACGCCTAAGTGACTTGCCAACTCACGCAACGAGGCTTCCAGCCGGGGATTCGTGATGGGACGCTTGTCACGGCGCAAGAAATGGCTAAATAGCTTCCGCGCCATAGCCTGATGGTTTATGCAACGCCCCCAGCGCCCCCGTACCTGCTACCGTAGCGGTGCTTTCTACCAGTTTAGCGGGCACCGGCCCTTGGGAAGTTACCTCAAACACAATGGGCTGGGGAGTATTGCCCTTTTTCTTGTGTGTATCCGTGTTGAGGAAATTGGCTTTGCCCACTTTCTTGATGTATTCCAGCTTGGCCTCGTAGTGCGGTGGGTTGCTAGAATCATCCAGCACTTCTTTGCTGGACGCGATTACGCGTGCCCCAGTTCGGGCATAATCTAGTACGGCTAAAGGTTCGGCCTTTGGGGTAGGATTGTCGGCTTGAGGCCGGTCATTGAAGTAAGACCACGAGCAATGGTGAGGCGCAAGAAATAGATCCCAATCCAGGGCCTTATGCGTTACATCATTTTTGTGTCGGGTAGTTTTGTCCAGGATAACGCACCAAGCCCAGTGGTCGGAATCGCCGCCGAATAGTGCTAAGCAAGCAAAATCAGTGTCCGTTGCGCGCTGTTTAAACCGAGCCTGGAACACAATGCTGGCAAAGTTTTTATCCTTTTCTTCGTCGTATAACTGCTCTTTAAAGGGTGCATGCAAAAATACTGAGAATAGAGTTTGTTCCTTCTGGTTAAACCGGGTAACTATATTACCTGGCGTTTGGCGCAAGTGGTTCAGGTCCTTGAAGCTGCCGCGCCCATCGTAGCCTATGATGACCACTCGATTGCCGGGCTCGTCCCGGTTCGCAGCTTTGTCGCGGTGGAGCTTGACGCGCCGCATGGCCTCGGCTTCGAATACGTCCTCGTCTGGGTTGGTGCTTACTTCCTCAACCATTGGCGAAAACCAAATTTCATCGATAAGAATGCGACCAGCTTCACGATCGTCGGCGCTATAGGTAGCTGGGTCACCTTGGAAGAAGTTCTTTGCGAAACCCCGGCAGTGATCTTGGTCACCGTGGGTGAGCACGAACACATCGACAAAAGGATTGTTCGCTGTATTACGCTTGAGCGAGGCCAGCAAGTCCTGTTTTACATCAAACTTGGTATCGTCCGTGTCACCCGAAGCTGATTCACGGATGTTGCAGTCGACGAGCATCGTGGTACCGTCAACAAGAGTAACCAGCGAACAATCGCCGTTGCCGACGGGGTAGTATTTTATGGTAGCGTTTGCCATAACTAGAAAAAATATGAACAGTGAAAAAAATCCTATGCCTCCACATGAGTTGGTGGATTAGCCAGGGCATTTAAGTAATGCAGGTATTGACTTGGCTTATTCGGGGGCTGGCTCGGGAGCCGAACCGCCACTGGTGTTGCGTAAGTTCAAACTGACCTCGTTGCGCAGCTGTATGTTGTTATGCTGGAAGTTGTTAAGCGTTAGGCTGCGGGTGACGGAACTATACACGTCGTGGCGCTGCAGGGGATCGCGGATGGTCACAATGAGGCAGAACTCCTGGGAGAGCACCTCGCCGTCGGCCGCGGCCGCCGCTTCCGCCGCGTGCGAAAACAGGCCCTTGAGCTCGAGGTACCACTTCTTGGGCGCCGTCAGCCCGCGTACCCGGTGCGCCTCGGTCATTTCCTGCAGGTTGATGGCGTATTTCTTAATCGGGTGGTACTTGCCCAAGTCGTCGCGCAGTTGCCGCTCGGCCGTGAACGGGTGGTCGATGTAGCGCTGGAACTTGGCGGCGTAGTTGCTGGAGAGCAGCAGATTGTAGGGATTAAGCTTGCCGATGGGGTTGGAGACGGTACGCTTGGTCGTGTCGCGCAGGCGAATCCGGTCGTAGGTGCCGAAAGACACGTCAATGTTGGACTGGCAGTACTCGGCGCCCTGGTTGCCGTCCAGGCGCGGGTCGGTGACCAAGGTGACCGTAACCTCCCCGTAGAACTGGCCCTCGTCGTTGAGTAAGACGTCGGGAAATGGAAAGTCGAGGATCTCAATGTAGCCCCCGCGCACGATGTTGTCCTGCAGGATCAGCGTGCTTTCGTGGGGCGAATTGAAGATGATGTCGTCCACGGAGCCCGGCAAGCCGAAGCCCAATTCGCGCAACCGGTCGCTCGGACTCAGGCTCAGGCCCGGGTGGTATTTAGCCGAGTGAATGGCCAGGGCTTTCAGCAGCAGGGGGTTGAAGTCGCCGGCCACGCGGTGCGAGAGGCCGGCCATCAGCGCTGACACCCGGGGGGTGGAAAAACTCGTGCCGGCTTGCTGCACCACGCCCCCGGTGAGGGAAAAGGAGTTGACGCCGGTCAGTTTCATGCGCCCGCCGGCCGTGACGCCACCATTCCCCCCGTAGTGCACCAGCTCGGGCTTGATGAGCTTGTTAGGACCAAATCCCGAGCGCGAGAAGGGCGAGGCGTGGCCTTCGGCCGCCAGGTCGTCCGGCCCCTGGCTGTGCGCTACACTGCCCACCACTAAGGAGCGCACGGAATCGGCCGAAACAGGAATGCGTCGCTTGGGGGCAGCTGAAACGAAGTTGGTGCAGTTGCCCGCCGATTTGCAGATCAGGGCCCCCGTGCGCTGCTGCAGCTCGTCGAGCGACTTGCCGAAGTCCGAGAAGTCCCGGGCGCTGCATTCCATCGTGCCCCCGCCGGACAGGCTCCACAGCAGCACGTCGGGGTGGGCCAGCACCGCGTTCTGAATGTTTTCCAGCAACTCATCCTCATCAATTTCCAGCCCCGGCCGCGGAAACACGGTGGCATCGAGCAGCTTGAATTCCCCCACCCCCACCCAGCTGCGCTGCTCCAGCTCGTCGCCGTAGAGCAGCACACCGGCTACGAAGGTGCCGTGGGAACGGTCCACTTCCGGTTCGTTGTAGGCCGAGTAACGCCGCGAATCCAGCCACGGGGCCAAGTGGGGAATGGGGGCGATGCCAGAATCCAGTACGCCTACGGTCAGGTAATCCTGTCCCGGCACCGGGGTTTTTACCGGCAGTTCCAGGCCACTGCTCAGCTCGTCGAGCGTGATGCGGTAAGCCGGCATGGGGTCGATCGAATACAGCGCCTCAAACTCTTGCACCGTCACGAGGGTATCGGGCCGGACATGCTCCAGCTTGAAAACGGTCAACCCGGAAGTGTAGCGGGTTTTACGGTAGGCAACCTGGCCCTCGCGCAGGGTTTGCTCAAAGGCACTTTCCACCTGGGCATTCATTTGCCGATCCTGATAATTCACCAGCTTGACTTTTAACGGCGTGGAGGTATCCTGGGGTAAATCAATGCGCGGCTGAAATGGTCGAATCTCGTCAATGGCGGATAAACCGATGGAGAAAGCCAGCGGGCGCTCCAGGTTATGGTCGATGAAGGCCACGTGCTCCGGCGAGTCCACTTTTACCAGGAAGTCCAGGTCTTCGGACAGCCCGATGAAGTTGTATTCTTCCTTGCGGTTGAAGAGTTTACCTACCTCGCCCCGGTGTGACTTGGCCATGGCATCTTCCCGCACTGTTACCTGTACCACGGCCGGAATAAAGCTGCGCTCCGGCCGCCGCGCAGCAATAGATTGGGCCGTAGCGCCCAATGATTGCCGAAACTCGGTGGCCCGGGCTTCCAGTATGTCTTCGGGCAATAGCCAGCTGGGTTGGGGGCCGCCGCCCCCAGCTTCGGTTTTGCGCTCGTCCTGGGTGCCGCGCTTGCTGAACAGCTTAATGGGAAGATTCTTGGGTTCCATACCTAGCCTTTCGGATTAAAGTAGTTGCGCACCTGGCGTAGAGAAATGTCGAGTAACTCCGCAATAGCGGCCTGTGATACCCCATGGGCACTCAAAAAGCCGAGCAGGGCTTCCTGAGAGGCTGCTTCATGGTGCTTGTAGTAGTAGAATTGCAGCAGCAGGTGTTCGTACTCCAGCTTTGGCTTTTTGGCCAGCACGTTCTGAGCAATGGCATTCTGACAGATGGACTTGATGTCGGCCGGGCTGTTGCCCTGTAGCAGTTCGGCCAGGGCCTCCCCTTTTTTGCTGTCCAGGTCAAATCCCAACTCCACGGACTTCAGAAATAGCTGTAGCAGACGCTGAATGTCGGTCGGCTGGGGCAGGGACACGTCGATGATGCTGTTAAACCGGCGCCAAATGGCCTTATCCAGCAATTCCTGATGGTTGGTGGCCGCGATCAGGATGTTGGATTCCACAAACTCATCAATGTTTTGCAGCAAGCTGTTGACCACCCGCTTCAGTTCCCCGAGCTCGTGCTGGTCGTCCCGGGCCTTGGCGATGGCATCAAACTCATCCAAAAACAGGATGCAGGGCTGGCGACTGGCGAATTCGAAAATTTTGCGGATGTTCTTGGCCGTGTTACCCAGCAGCGAGGAAACCAGCGAGTCGAGCCGAGCCACCACCAGCGGGAGGTGCATTTGCTGAGCGATGTAATGGGCAATGGTGGTCTTGCCGCCGCCGGGGGGGCCGTAGAGTAAGAGAGAAGCCTGCGGAGCTACGCCCGCGGCCTGGAGTTCAGAACGATGCTGCAATCGATTCACAAAGCCGTCGAGCTTATGGCGCAGGTTATCAGAAAGAATAACTGGCAGCTCCAACCCTGGCTGGGGCATCACCAGGTCAGCAATATTCATGCGGGTCTCCTGATCAACCGGAGCGGTCAAAAGCTGGTCGAGGTACACGGGCTGGGCCTGCTTGCTGTGCAAGGCGCGCAGGATGCGGTCAGCCGCTTTCGTGTCACCGGCTTTGCGGAGGTTTTCGGCTAGCAGCGTGGCGTAACTAAGCACCTTCTGCGAATCCTTGTTGAGGCCGCCTTCAATGATTTTTATGATTTCTGTGAACATGAGTGCTTTATACGTACTCAAATATACGAAAATCGTTTCTGAAATATTGAAAATCGTTTCTAAAAATATAAAATATGTTTCTGGCAACACTCCATGCTATGAACGGAGGCCCATGGTAGCCTGCTCCTAGTGTTGCCCGTATTGCTCGGGGCATTGCCACCTTCGACAACCCGTTGCCTGACCGGCTGGCAAACGAAGAGCACTGTTTGCAGGCCTATCTATCGAGCAACGGTGAATTATACCCCATCCGTGAGAGGAGTGCAGTGCTTAATCACCGCCTTTCCTGTTCGTGTATACTTCTCAGTTTGGCCGAATGATTTTTTTAAACCGCCACGCTGCCTCGAGGCAGTTCAGGACCTGGAAATTATGCAAGTAAATCGGCCACACGATGCACGGGCAAAGTGCGTAAGCTCACCTAGTCATTCCCACCGAATAGCCGACTCTGTGTTGCCGTTCTTGCCTGGAGGGGATAGCAGCAATCTGTTCACGACCTGGGTATTTTAAGCCCGGTAAGGACATAGGCATCGTAGCAAGCAGGGTAACGACATTGGATGCCCCGCTCAAAACGGATGATTCCATCTTCAACTATGCTGCTTCGATGGTGCCGAGCCACGAGGCCGCCCGCAGGATGGTTGCTCGGGATAAGCCTGTTTACTCGTCCCCAACACGTTTCCTAGCTTCTCTTGCCTGTTTTCAGCTTCATTCGCTATAGCGCCGCCGGCCTGATGTTGGCGCTTGCTGGTTGCCGGTCATCCGCTCTGCCCCCCAAGTTTGCGGCTACTGCCGGGTACCACTCCCCGCGGCCGGTACAGCACTGCGACACGGCGAACTCCCTCCTAGCTCCTGAGCTCCCCTCTGCGCCGCAGAAGCGGGTACAGCCTGAAGTCCAGCCTGCGACCACAAACACTTCGGCCCACCCTTCTTCGAAAAAAAGGGGGCAGCCGAATCGGCTGGGTAGCTTTCAGCCCAAGCCAACGATTAGGGACACGGTAAGTGGCACCACTCAGCCCTTGGTTTCGCGCAGGCCCCGGCAGTACGCCTCCCCCAAGTTCTTCAGCGTCCAAACGTTGGTGCATTATGGGCTGCACTTTCTTTTTCCGGCTGTGTTGGCGCTTGTTTTCTTTCCCGCGGTGTGGCAAACCGCCTACCTGATCATGCTTGCCACCATGATCATGGACCTGGACCACCTGCTGGCCAAGCCTATCTTCGACCCCTTGCGCTGCAGCATCGGGTATCACCCGCTCCACTCTTTTTATGCCATCCCGGTGTATACGCTGCTGCTCCTGCTACCAGTCACGCGGATTGCCGCCGTAGGCCTGCTGTTCCACCTGTTCACGGATACGGTGGATTGCTTGTGGATCTTCAGCCACTGCCGCGCGTGCTACCTCAACTCCCGTATCTATGCCTTGCGCAGCTGGCTAAAGCGGCTCCTAGCCCGTGAGAAGGGTAAGTGAATAGGCAGAAAGGAGCCTGTTGCATTCCCAAAAGTCTTCTGAAGGCTTGATCCGCGCCCTGCCCTTCTTTGTGGCAACGACCATGATGATAGCTTGGGGCCTCATGCCGGCCGCTTTCGTAGCGTTAGGCGTCGGCTTTGGCTTTCGTTAATGAGAAGTACCGGGCGGGCGGCTGCGTCCCCACTACTGTACTGGCGAGGCTTGTAGGCAGAGGATGCGACGCAGTCGCGCTTTCCCCCGGCCATACGCACGGATCTGGTGCTGCCGTTTGCCTAAGCTACCCATTCATCCGGGCCATGTAGCGCGCCCCGCAGTGCCCGAGGCCTTCCCGGGCGAAAGATTACCCCTCATGGCTGGAAATTATGTAAGTAACCAGGGTGATTAGTGTTATTTATAATCTTTCTAAACAAATATACCTTTGTGCCACTATTCCACCTGAAGTCTCCTAATGAGCTGTTCTTTTTACCCGACCATGGCTGGCCTACTGACCAGCTTTGCTTTTTCTATTATTTCCCAGCCCGGGTTGGCCCAGCGGCTGCCGGCGCCCGACACTACGCATCACCAGAAGCTGAGCGAGGTCACCGTTACCGGCACGGCTCCCCATTTCGCCGCTCCCGTTGAGGGCACCACGCTCACGGCCGGCCGCCGCAACGAGCTTATCAGGCCGCGCGACGTGAATGCCAACCTGGCTCAGAACAATGTGCGGCAGGTGCTGGCCCGCGTTCCCGGCCTGATGGTGTGGGAAAACGACGGATCCGGTCAGCAAATTAACATTGCCACCCGGGGCCTGAGCCCTAATCGTAGCTGGGAGTTCAACACCCGGCAGAACGGCTACGACATGAGCGCCGACGCCTTTGGCTACCCCGAGGCCTATTACAATCCGCCGATGGAAGCGGTGGAGCGCATTCAGCTGCTGCGCGGCGGGGCCGGCCTGCAGTTTGGACCCCAGTTTGGTGGTCTGCTCAACTACGAGCTCAAACGTGGTCCCCAGGATAAAAAGGTGGAGGTGGAAACCAGCAATACAGCTGGCTCCAACGGCCTGTTCAACTCCTACAACGCCGTAGGTGGCACGGTAGGCAAAGTGAACTACTATGCATATTACCGCCACCGACAGGGCGACGGCTGGCGTCCCTTTAATCAGTTCACCGTCGACGATGTGCATGCCAACGTACACGTGGCCTTGACCAAGCGTTTGACGCTGGGCGCGGAAGTCAGCTATTTGACCGATAAACTCCAGCAGCCGGGCGGCCTGACCGATGCGCAGTTTGCTCAGGATAGCCGCCAAAGTACCCGCGCCCGCAACTGGCTGAGCACTCCCTGGCTGATTCCGGCGCTGAAGCTGGACTACCAGGCCGGCGAGCGGACCCGCCTGAGCGTGAAAACCTTTGGCCTGGTGGCCTCCCGCAACAGCGTAGGCTTCGTGGCTGGTCTACCCGCGCCCGACACGGTAAACCGCCGCACCCGGCAGTTCGCCGCCCGCCAGGTGGACCGCGACGACTACCGCAACCTTGGCGCCGAGCTGCGGCTGACGCAGGAGGTCCGTTTCCTGGGCCGCACCCACACGCTGGCCTCGGGCCTGCGGGCCTACCGCGCCACCACCTCCCGTCGCCAGCGTGGTACGGGCACCACCGGGTCGGACTTCGACCTGACATTAACCGGTAATGGGCGCTTCACCAACGAGTTTGATTTCACGACTACCAATGCCGCAGCGTTTGCCGAGTTACTGCTCCGCGCCGGTACGCGGCTGAGCGTTACCCCTGGGCTGCGCTATGATTACCTGCGCAATACCGGCAGCGGCTACTTGGGCCGGGCGGCCGATGGGACGAAAAACCGCCTTGCTGACCAGGCCAGCCGCCGCAACGTGCTGCTCTACGGTCTGGGCACCGAATTCCAGCTGTCGCCCACGACCAATCTGTACGCCAACTATTCCCGCGCCTTCCGTCCCGTGCTGTTCGGTGACCTGGTGCCACCAGCTACCTCGGATGTCATCGACCCCAACCTGCAGGATGCCCGCGGCTATACGGCGGAGGTGGGCTACCGCGGCAGCTTCCGGACCTGGCTGCGTTTCGACGTAGGCTACTTCTTCCTCAACTACGAGGACCGTATCGGTGTCATCCGTCGTCCCGTACCCGGTGGCACGACTGGCCAGACCCAACAGTTTCGAACCAACCTGGGCCGTACCCAGACCCACGGCTTGGAAGCCTATGCCGAGTTGGACCTACTTCACTCGCTGACCAGCAACGTCAACCTACCCCACCTGGATCTATTCGCCGCGCTCAGCCTGCTGGACGCCCGCTACGGGAACCTGCCCGTGACCACGCTCACGGGCACGGGCACCAGCACCCAAATCGTGGAAACCAACCTGAAGGGCAACTACGTGGAGAATGCCCCGCGTCAGACCCTGCGCACGGGTCTGACTTTCGCCCACAAGGGCGTGTCCATTACTGGGCAGTTCAGCCACGTCGCCAAAGTGTATGCGGATGCCAGTAACACGGAGACTGCCCCGGCTAGTGCCCAGACCGGCGTCATCCCGGCTTACCAGGTCGCTGACCTTTCCGCTACCTGGAAGCTGGGCCGCGACAACCGCTACCGGCTGAGCGGGGGCGTGAATAACGTGTTCGACGCGCGCTACTTTACCCGGCGCTCGGGTGGCTACCCCGGCCCTGGCATCCTGCCCGCCGACGGCCGCACCTGGTTTGCGGGGCTGGGCCTCACGCTTTAAACAGCGTCCTACCAATTACGCGAAAGGGGGTGCTCCGTTGAGTACCCCCTTTTCTGTGTGGGTCAAAGCCGTGAATAGTCGGCAGCCCGGTATATTTACCTACCGCATTTTGGCTTGTTCTACCTCCTATTCCTGTATGGCAAAACATTACTTTCTACACGCCTTGTTCTGCTTTATTTGCCTGCCCGTGCTGGCCCAGCGACCCAAGCCGGCAGCTGTCAACTTACCGCCGGCCGACACCGTGTATTTTGACCGTGACTGGGAGCGCACCGAGACCCTGGAAGAGGTTTCCTATGCTCGGATTGCCCGCCATGATGCTGCCGGCAAAACGGTGGGCACCGTGCGCGACTACTTCTATCCTTCCTGGAAAAAACAGTGGGAAGGAAAAATGGCCAGTGAAGCCCCGGACAAGCCCACCGGGCTGTGCTGCGGCTGGCACGAAAACGGCCAGATGAGTTTTCGCGGAACGTACGTGAATGGCGTACAACAAGCTGATTTTCGCAGCTGGCATGAGGACGGCCGCGAAATCAAGTGTACATCCGTGCTGCAGGACGCGCTGCCCTTAAGCACGGCTTCCCTCCACTGCAGCAACTGCATGCACACCAGCCGGAAAGTATTCACGGTAGACCTGCCGGTCGGCACGGTCGGCATTATCTATAAGCTGGACGTGCGCGACGAAGGCCAGCCTCCTATTTCCTGGTCAACGGCGCTGGCGGTGGCAGCCGTGGCCAGCAGTGGGGGAACTGCGGCCCCCACCCTGCTGAGCACCGCGGCCACGGCCCTGACCAAGCAAGGCAACAATGCTCCGCCCACGGTGAGCACCAAATGTCACTGGTACATTACCCCCGACGAGCGCGCGGCCCAGCAGTTTCTCGCTACCAAGGGCACCATTACCCGGGACAAAGTGTGCTTTCGGGCAGCAGAAAATACCCCCCAGGAAACCCGCCCCCTTGCGCTGCCGGCCGGTACCCGCCGTCTCTACGTGTGCGTGAACAATGACAACTATACCACCGATGCTACTGCTACGCTCAGCGTAACGGCACTGCTACAATCCTGTCAGTAATGCTGTCCACCCCTTGCCTGCGTTCAGGGGGCAAGGGGAGCCAGCACCGTTTTTTCCTTACTCGACAGACTGCCGTGCGGCCCCGGCCGGTCCACGTAGTGTTGAGTTACCTGCTCACCACTCCGAGCAGATAGTTGCAGTGCATCGAGGCGGGGTGCCAACTGCTGCCAACCATTGGTTATCTCTGCCCTTGATACGTTGGCCCCCCTGGCAGCCAGTCTACACACTACATTTTCAAGCTGGTTGATCTTCATATAGGGAAGGGTCAATAGTAAAAACAATACGCGAAAAAAGAAGCTTGCTATAGAGCTACTCGCGTTACGCTCCCTTCCCGGTTGCCTAAGGATAAACTATGCAACAAATTCCGGGGATGGTGTATCCGATATCAGGCCTACCTGCCTGCCTGCTCTAGTTGCCACCGCAGGTAGACCGGCTTACAAGCCCTGGCCGCAACAGCCTACGCACCCGAAGCCGGACCGGTGAACCGGTTTGACTTGGCAAGCTTCCCTCGGTTGTCAATCTTCTAACTTTAAACACCTTTTAGCAGGTGGAGTAGCTACAGTCCGTAGGGATATGGACCTTTCTGTCAGGCGCAAGGAGAAAGCAGGGTGTAGTACGGGCGGCTAGTAAAGTATGCCATGTTCAGCTTGCACGGGCGCGGGCACCTGCTGTTCGCCCAGCATCTGGCGCAAATCAATCTCGATGCTGCGGCAGAGCGCCGTCATGGGCACGTCGTTCATGCGGTTCTCAAACGGGTCCTCGCTGATGTGGCCCACCAGCTCAATGGTGATGAACACCCAGGATACCAGCACGGAGAACGGCACGGTCAGCCAGTAGTGGCCATGACCCAGCTTCTCGAATTCGGCCAGCAAGCCCAGGGGCAGTAGGGCAATAAAGAGCCACACGAACACCAGACTGGAAAAAGCATACTGCCGGGGAAACGGCGTATTCTTGATGCGCTCACAGCCGCCCTGCAGGTTGGTCATCTCGCGTAGCTCTTCACACAGAGTACGCAGCTGCAACTCACTGAACAGCCCTTCGGCCTCGCGCAGGGCCTGCGTTTGCCGCAGCAGCAGCTGAGCGGGTGGATTGGCCAGCTGTTGCAGCTGCGTGGCCTCGGCCGGGTCGAGCAGGGGTGCCACCTCCGCCTGCCAGCGCTCAGGCTGACGACGCAGGTGCAGGCGTAGCGCATTGACCCAGGCCAGCTGCCGGTACACCAGTTGTCGCTGAAACGCCAGCTGCGCTAGGGTGGTCGTCACCAGGTTGGCCGGCTGGGTATGGCCCAGCACCAGCATCGTCCAGCTGCGACTGCGGTTGACAATCCCGCCCCACAGCTGGCGGGCTTCGGAAAAGCGGTTGTAAGAGCTGCTGTTCTTGAAGCCCACGTAGAACGACACGGCCACGCCCACGATGCTGACCAGCTGCCAGGGCACGTCCAGCCAATGCCAGTGCAGCGGTCCGTAGAGTACGGCCAAGAGCAGATCGTAAGTCAGGAAAAGGAGCACGTCCTTCCAGGAATGGCGCCAGATAACGCGCCAATGAATGTGCTTGCGAATGTACATAATGGGGTAAATCAGCCGCGCCAGGATAGACCACTCAAGTAGCGGCTCAGGAGGCAGCGGGCAAAGCAACGCTCTTGAGGGGCGCTTTGCTAGTAATGAAAGGTCAGACCGGCGCCCCAGCCATACTGGTTATCGTAGTTGGTGCTCAGCGAGGCGTACTTGCTGACCATGTAGCGGAAGCCGAGCGTAAACTCCCGGTCCGTGTTGCCCCGGATGTCCATAAACACATTATTACTCAGGGGCAAATCCCGGCGCTCGAGTTGCAGACGCACCTGACCAGTCAGATCAGAGCGTAACTCTGCGCGCACAAGTAGGGGGAGCAGATAGTACACGCCGAGTTCGGTTTGCCGGCGGAAATTGATGTTGTTGTCTCGAGGACGGCCTTTTTCCAGGGGCGACCCACGTAACGTCTTGTTGTCCCGAAAATCATAGCCCACGAAGGCCGCCCAGAATTGCCGCTTATCGAGGTAGCGCAGCAAGTGGGTTTCGGTTTCGTAGTTTCCCTGGTAATTGACCCGGCCCTCGAATTCCAGCGCGTTGCGGTTATTGGAAAGATTGCCTTCCAGGAAGGCCCCCTGAGAGTGGACCGATAAATCGAGCCAGGGGTAGACCGCATTGTCCTCGCGCTTAAGCATCTTGTAATTCCCCTTCGCGTACTCGTTCTGGGGGCTGGCGTCGTAGCTGATGATGCGGGCCATGCCGGCCATCATGTGGTAGAGGATGTGGCAGTGGAAAAACCAGTCCTGGTACTCGTTGGCCTCAAATTCGATGGTCACCGTGCCCATGGCCGGGATGTCGAAGGTGTGCTTCATGGGCGAGTAAGCGCCCTGGGCGTTGACCAGGCGGAAGAAGTGCCCGTGCAGGTGCAGCGGGTGGCGCATCATGGTCAGGTTGGTGAAGGTCATGCGCACGTTCTCACCCCGGCGGATGGGAATTTTGTCGGCTTCCGACAAGGTTTTGTTGTCAAACGACCAGATGTAGCGCAGCATGTTGCCGGTGAGCGTAAGCTTGATGTCGCGCCACTGCCGGGTAGAATCCAGGGTGGTCGGATTCAGGGCCCGCAACTGGTTGTAGTTAAAGTCGCCGCCCGCGCCCCCCATGCTCATGCCGGCCATTCCACCGCCCATGTCCATGCCGGCCATACTACCCATGTCCTGCGTATTGCCCATGCTCTTACCGCTCTTTTCCTGCATGTTCATGGGCCGGTTTTGGGGAGAGGGGGCCGTGCTGGCGGGCATGGTTCCGTTTTTCATATCCATCCCTTTCATAGAGGGGTCCGCGGGCTGCGTAGACTGCCGGCCGGCCGGCATGTTCATGCCTTTCATCTCCCCACTGCCCCCTTTCATATCCATGCCCTTCATGCCGCCGTTAGGGTCCATCTGGCCGTTGCCGCCCATGTCCATACCGGTCATATTACCCATGCTGCCCATTTCCCGCATCATCTGGAAGTAGTTAATGCGCGGCAAATCGGGCGCTTTCATCGGCTCGCCGGCTCCAAAGAAGCTGGACGAGTAGCCCGTGATGTCGTTGGCGGTGGCTCGCAGTTCGGCCGCGCCCGCGGGTGGAATGGTCACCAGCAGGTCGTAGGTTTCGGCCGTGGCAATTTCAAGCTTGCTGACGGGAAAGGGCTCCACGTTGATGCCATCGGCGGCGATGACCTGCATGGGGCCGCCGGCATACTGCAGGTAGAAGTAGGAGGAGGCGCTGCCGTTGATGACGCGCAGGCGCACCACTTCCCCGGGCTTGGCGTCAGGGTAGTAGCTCTGCTCGCGGCCGTTGGTGAGGAACTTGTTGTAATAGATGTCGGTGAGGTCCATGGCCGGCATGCGGCCCCACTCCTGCCGGACTTTGTCCTTGAAATAGCCGGCCGCAATAGCCTCCCCGTAGCTCTGCGTCGCGCCTTTCTGCACGGCAAACCACTCGCCGGCCCGCTTGAGGTAGCGCAGCACTTCCTTGGGTGGGTGGTCGGTCCAGTCGGAGAGCAGGAGCACGTACTCCTTGAGCTCGTACTTCACCTGCTTGGGCTGAATGACGATGGAGCCGTACAGCCCGTTCTGCTCCTGCAGCATGGTATGGGAGTGGTACCAATAGGTGCCGCTCTGGATCAGCGGAAACGTGAAGGTGTGCATGCCGCCCGGCTCAATGGGGGCCGTGTTAAGGTAGGGCACCCCGTCCTGGTCGTTAGGCAGCAGCAGCCCATGCCAGTGAATGCTGGTTTCCACGCTCATCTGGTTGTGTACCCGGATGATAGCCGTGTCGCCCTCAGTGAAGCGCAGCGTGGGGGCCGGAATCTGCCCGTTGATGGCAATAGCCAGGCGGGTTTTGCCGGTGTAGCTTACCTCCCGCTCATCCACGTACAGGTCATATTCGACCCGGTGGCCGGCGTGGCCCGTGCGGGGCGCCACCACGTGGCCCCGCAGGTCCTGATCCGGGGGCGGGGTGGCCGGGCCATTGGCGGCCTTGCTTTTGGGCATGGCCTGGTGCTGGGGCGTTTGGGCGGCCAGGGAAAGCGAACCAAGCAGAAAGAGTAGAAGGGCAAATAATCTCATCGGGTCGCTACTGGTTAGCATGCTTGGGTTTGTTACGGGCGGGGTTGTTGTCCTCGAAGCGGAACTTGTCCAGGGGGTTGGTGGGCATGCGCATGCCCGGCATCGGGCCCATGGCGGGCATGGGCTGGCCTTTTTCCATACCGGGCATATCGCTCATGTTGTCCATTGGCGGCGTGGCTTGCTTGGGCTGCTTTGAACCCGGCGCCTTCATGCCCGGCATATCGGCCATAGTGCCCATGCCCGCCATGCCGGATGGGGCTTTGGCTGGCTTTATGGCGCCTGGTTTCGGCGGGCTCATGCCGGGCATATTCTCCATCCCGGGCATATCGTTCATGGGTTTCTGCCGGGCCGGGCGGCTCCTATCCATGCCCGCGGGCATGGGCTGACTCCTCTTTTCAGCGGGCATGCGCATGCCCGGCATGTCCGGCATGGTGCTGTTAGCGGGGGCTGGCGGACCAGCCGGCTGGCGGCCGGGCATAGCCCTGTTGTCCATCGCGCCCGGGGCCGTGCGGCTGTCCTTGCTGGTGGAGGCGGGCCCGTTCATGTCCATGCCGGGCATATCAGCAGAACCCGGGGCCGCGAGTGGGTTGGGTGAAGCGGGAGCCTGGTTCGCGTTGTGGTCGTTGCCCCCTGCCGCCTCGTTGTGCGTATCGGCCTCCATCTCCATAGCGGGCATGGCTTCCCCGCCCCCATGGCCGTGGCTTTTATCGAGCAGGCGGCCCTGCGGCCCCACGCCCTCGACGTACACCAGCTGCGCCCCACGGTGCCCAGCCACCGACAATACCCCGGCCGTGGCTATGGCCAACACCAGCACCAGGATTTCGTAGGCCCGCCGCTGAATCTTGAAAAACGTGCCGACACCGGTCAGCAGCAAGGTAATGCCGGAAAGCCACAGGGTGTAGCCCGCGAACTTTTCGTGGGCTTCAAAAACGGCGGCGGCCCGGGGTGCCAGACCCATGGGCATGGCATGAAACACGGTGCTGGCGGCCAGAGCTCCCAGAAAGCCGCCGGCCATCACGGCCATGGTAATCCACTTCACCGGTGGCCAGTCCTTGTACACGTTCAGCGCCTGCAGGCCCGCGCTGAGCAGCAGCAGGACAATAGGTAGATGCACCACCAGGGGGTGCAGGTTGGGAAAATCTGAGAACATAGAGGCAGGCAAAGAATTGAACAGCAGAAAACCGCCGAAAGAGCGGAGCCCTTTCCGGATTCCCGGCGCCGCAACATTTTCCGGTAGTGCAGCGCCGCTTTTTCCCGGCCACGACGAAGCAAATCAGAGAAGTCGTGTTGCTGTGCCAGCAGGCTAGCAGGACGTGACCGGCGGTTCGCTTTACGCAGAGTGGGTGGGGGCGTGTTTGCTGCTATTGCGCGCGCAGCCTACATAATTTCCATGCTTTCCAGTGCTAGGCACCCTGAAAACCAAAAACGCCCGGCAGAACCGGGCGTTTTACGTGCAGACAACGAAGGCGCTTAAGCAGCCGCAATGTTAAAGCCGGCTTTCTCAACGGCCTGAACCACTTGCTCCGCCGTGAGCTGGTCGGAGGTGACGGTGAGAATCTTGTCGGGGCTAGTCGTGTCCACTTGCCAGTTACCCACGCCAGCTTCTTGGTTCAGGGTCGGCGTAACGGCTTTAATGCAGCCGCCGCAGTTAATGTTGGTCTTGAATTGCAGAGTTTTCATGGGAAGAAGAAGTAAGGTCGCCGAGCTAGTCGGTACTGGGTGTACAACGCACAAAAATAGACTCCAGTGCGGCGCCAGGGGTATAGAATTGCGCTTCGGGCTTATATGATTTGCAGGAGAGTTCATACCATGAACTATTTCGTTAGGATCAAGTAGTTGGAGTCTTTTCAGCCCCGTGAGTCTAGTTTAATCCCCTACGAACAGTGCCACCAAATTGTGATGGTCATTCCATAAGGTAGTAGAAAAGCCTGTTTGTTAGGGTTGGATCAAAAGTCGCGTAGTGGCCGTAAGGTTACCGCTTACCACGTTAACTAAGTATACTCCAGCCGACAAACTATCGAGTTTCAGCGGTATTTCCACGACCGTGCCGGCAGGACGCGGGGACAACTGTACCCGGTGTACTTCACCGCCGAGCAGGTTACGTACGCTCACCGTCACCGGGGCCGTAACAGGCGTAGTCAGTCGCACGGTGGCCCGAGTACCGGCCGGGTTCGGGGCGACGCTCAAGTTCAGCGCGGTGCCTTGTTGCGCCCCCCTGGTGCTGAGCACTATACCGGCACGCCGCACCCGCTGCGTGGTGTACACGCGGTACTCCCCGGGCTGCAGGTTTAGTTGGGCATTCACGTTGGTCACGGTAATACTGTCGCCGCTGAGGTAGTTGTACCACTTGCCGGGCCGTTGAAAGGCTGGGTCAATGGTGATACTGGTCACGTCGAAGTTGCCCAGAACGGTCACTTGCTGCGTGGCATCGCCCAGGTGGATGGATTTGCCCGCGCCGGCCAGCTGTTGGGTATAGCTGGTGGGGTTGTCGAACACGGCCTGACTCTTCTTCAGGGCTATCAGCGCCCGGTAGGTGTCGTAGAGCTTACGGCGGGCGGGTTCCTGGTAGTAGTTCCAGCGGATAGGCTTATTGCCGGTGCGCCCGTTGAAGTCGATGCTCACCTCGTAGCCCAGCTCGCCAAACTGCCACAGCATCTTGGGGCCTGGTACGGTGAAGAAAAACGCGGCCGCGGCCTCGTTGCGGGCCAGAGCAGTGGTGAGGTCGCGCACGTTGTGGGCGGGGTTGGATTGGTTGCCAAAGGTGAGGTTGCGGTACATCAGCCGCTCCTCGTCGTGGCTTTCCATGTAGGTCACCAGGCCCGGCTGCGCCCAGCCGCGGCCACCCTGGGCGGTGCTGCCGTAGTAGCCCCCGCTGAAGTTGGAGTTGGGCAGAAAGCCCATGGTAGCCTCGTTGTAGTTGTAGTTAAGGTTGCCCCACAGCAGCATGCCCGCGTTGGCCAGCACCCGTTCTTCGGTATTATCGGCAAAGTGCTCCAGAATAACGAACGCATTCGGGTCCACTGTTTTAATGAAATTGTTGTACTCCATCCAGATGTTCACCCGGGACTGGTCGTACTGGCTCCACTGACCCACGTTGGTGCCGGAAACGGTCTGGGTGAAGCCTTTGGACAGATCGAAGCGGTATCCATCCAGGTGATATTCCTGCAGCCAGAATTCCATCACCCGTTTGGCGTACGTTTTGGTGAAAGCGCTTTCATGGTTGAAGTCGTACCCCACGTTGAAGGGGTGCGTGGCGTCAGCATTAAACCAGGGTGAGTTCGCGGCCGGCTTGCCGGCTGCCCCGTCGAAGTACAGTTGCACCATCGGGTTCTGGCCAAAGGCGTGGTTGAGCACCATATCCAGCGTCACGGCGATGCCGCGGGCGTGGGCGGAATCGATGAAGCGCTTGAGTTCGTTCTTGGGGCCGTAGTACTTGTCGGGGGCCAGGTGAAAGGAGGGGTTGTAGCCCCACGACTCGTTGCCCTCGAACTCGCCCACCGGCAACAACTCGATGACGTTGACCCCGAGGCGCTGCAGGTAGCCTAACGTGTCCACCAGGGTCTGGTAGTCGTGGCGGGCCATGAAGTCGCGTACCAGCAGCTTATAGATGACCAGCTTGCTTTTTGCCGGCTTCTGAAAGGTAGGCACCTGCCAGGTGTACGCCGGCTGATTGGTTTGCAGCACCGACACGATGCCCGAGGTCTGGCCCGTGGGGTAAGCCTTTAGGTTGGGGAAGGTTACGGCCGGAATGAAGCGGTCGTTATTGGGGTCGAGCACTTTCTCAGCGTACGGGTCGGCCACGCGCAGGCTGCCATCCACCAGGTACTGGTAGGCGTATTCGCGCCCCGGCGTCAGGCCGTTGAGCTGCACCCACCACTGGTTGCCGTCGGGCGTCTGGTTCATGTAGGCCGGCTGGTCGGGCTGCCAGTTGTTGAACTCGCCGAGGGCGTACACGAACTGTTTGCCCGGGGCCGTGAGCACCAGCACGGCGGAAGCTCCCCCAGCCAAGTAGTTGATGCCGTCGCGTACGCCGGCGGGCAGGGCGGCCGTGGTTACAACCGGGCGCACGTACACAATGGCCGAGTCCGACACGGACGTGGTGCCCAGGGTAGCTGTGAGGCGGATGACGTTGCGGCCCGCCCGGGTGGGCGTCACGCTGCCGGTAAAGCTCGTGGCATTGGATTGCTGGCCGACCTGGGTGCCATTAAGACGCAGCGTTAGAGTCGCGGCCTGAGAGGCGACACCCGCCACGTTCACCGGTGCCCCCGAGCTGATAAAGATGGGGTTCTGACCCGTTGCTGGGGCAGTAAGGCGCACGGCCAGGGCGCTGCTCTGGCTTACGTCCACGAAGATATCAGCCCCACCGGTGGCCCGGCCGACCTGGGTGCCGGCGGCGTTGCGAAACACCATGGCCAACTTCAGAACCTGCTCGGCGGCCGGCACGTTGAACCAGGCCCGCACGCTGGGCGTGATGCTTAACGCGTAGGTATTAGGGCCGGTGCAGGTAAGCAGCACCGAGGGGTCAGGAGCGGTAAAATTGGTAAATTTCACATACCTCCAATCCGAAGGTGAAGCGCTAAGGTTAGTGATAACCCCGATGTGAGCGTACACGTCACCGGTAAAGTTGTTCAGGCCCTGGTTGCCTTGCGTGGCATCAAAGGACAGAGTAACTGGGTCAGTCGCCGCAAAGAAAGCCGGAGCGGTTGAGACCACCTGGGCCCGCACAACACCAGTCAGCACCAACAGCCAAGCTAAGAGCAGGAAATTTTTCATGTATCGTGGAGAAAGAGTCGGGGAAACCGCTACACTACTTTTTGTAGAATACCCACACGATTGTCGTGATAAGGGTAAGAGGTAAAAGGCAGTCATCGAAAATCAGTAAGCTTTCAGCCAAGCGTGCGCGCCCCGACATTACCACCTATCGGGCAGTGGCAGGTAAGAGAAGGATAATGCACGGGTCACTACTGCCAGGCATGCCACACCCAAACTCCGAATTATGAGCACAAACCATGGGAGAAGTGGCGTTTACATCTGTAGACCATGCTCTAAGTGGCAAAGCGAGCAGATGAAAAGCGAGCAGATGAAAAGCGAGCAGATGAAAAGCGAGCAGATAAGAAGCTGAGCCAGTTGCTGATTCTTGGGAGATCGTCCCATTCAAGTCACCGCACTGGTCTCCGTAAAGAGCTAACAGCGGGGCTGCGCAGTATCGGGCAAGTCTGGGAAGGGGGTGAGCCGCTACAGGTATTAGGGCACCGCGTGATTAGTTCAAAGGTAAAATCCCGTCAAATAGTAAGAAATGTACTATCGGGTTTATTGCTTGCAACATTACACTCATACAAATGCAAAAAGCCAGCTCAATTCACATGAGCTGGCTTTTTTGGTGTCAGGTAGTCTAGGCGTTCAAACCTTGACGGCAGGCCTGCTCGCAGCGGCGGCAGGCTTCCGCGCACTCCCGGCAGTGCTGCATATGCGCGCCGTGCTTTTCGCATTCGTCACCACAGGCCTTGCAGATTTCGGCGCACTCGCGCAGCAGGTGCTGGGCGTGCTCAGAGCCGCGGGCCAGCAGACGAGCGGTGAGGGCGCAGATGTCGGCACAGTCCCGGTCCAGGCTAATACAGCGGACCATCATGCGCACATCCTGCTCTTGCAGGCAGGCGGTAGCGCAGTGTTCGCACGAGGCGATGCAGGCATTGAGGGCGTCGAGCAGGTTCTGGTTTTGAGTGTGCATGATACTGGAAGGTTAAGGATGAATAATTTCCAGTATATACTTGCCGTGCAGCCAGTAGTTGTGCACGATTAAAGCCGATTACCTGCATAATTTACTCGGCTCCACTTTTGCAAGCCGCTTTCTCGGCTTACCCCGTCAAGGTGCTATTTTAGCAAGAACCCGAACCCTACAAGGCCTTAGCCGCTTGCACCCGAATCAGAAAGTGTAGCGACGGAAGCCTGCAGAAGGCACTGGCGGCGGTACTCGCTGGGAGAAAGCCCCGTTGCGCGCTGAAACTGCCTGGAGAGGTGGCCCAGATTGCTAAATCCCAGTACTGTAGCAATGCGCCCCACGGGCAGCGTACCATCCCGCAGCAGGCACCGGGCCTCTTCCACGCGCTGCCGGATGACGTACTGTTCCAGGCTCAGTCCTTCAGTGGCCGAAAACACGTCGCTCAGGTAAGCAAAGCGTCGCTGCAGGCGCTCGCTCAGCAGTCGGGAGAAGTGTCCGCTACGTAGCGCGGCGGGCTCCTTACGCAGCAGCTCGGCAATTACTTCCTTGATTTGCACTACGAGGCGCTGCTGGGGGGAGAGCCGGTCGAGCAAGGCAAAGCCTTCCGCTTCCAGACGCTGCTGCAGTCGGGCCCAGTCAATGACCTGCTGGGTGCCCAGCAGTTCCACTTCCCCCAGTTCCACGCGTAACGGCACCAGGCCCAACTCCACGAGGAGTTCGCGCACTACCAGGATGCACTTTGAGCAGACCATATGCCGGACATACAGGAGCGTGGAGGCCATGGGACAAGGGCTACAGGGCCGGGGACAAATCGGTCTGATCGCCCGGGGGCGTGAGCGGCTGCGCATCCAGTTCCTGCGGGTGCTCATCCAGGCCTACTTCCCGATGGGCGGCGAAATACTGGGTCAAGGCCTTCTCCCCTACCAGCCAGAACACCACGGGCGTGACGATGATGTCGAGAAAGGTGGACGAGAGCAGCCCTCCGAGGATGACGGTGGCCACCGGGTAGAGGATTTCCTTGCCCGGGGCGTCCTTGGCCAGCGTGAGCGGCACCAGGGCCAGGGCCGCTACCAGCGCCGTCATCAGCACGGGCACCAGGCGCTCCAGCGAGCCGCGGACGATCATCTTTTTGCCGAAGGTCTCGCCCTCATGCTCCACGAGGTGGATGTAGTGGGAAATCATCATGATGCCGTTGCGCGAGGCAATGCCGGTGAGCGTGATAAAGCCCACGAGCGAGGCAATGCTGAACGTGCTGCCCGTGAGCAGCACCGCCACCACCGAGCCAATCAGGGCCAGGGGGATGTTAAGCATAATCTGGCCCACCATGTAGGTGGACTTGAAGTGCGAGTAGAGCACCAGGAAGATGCCGGCCAGCGAAAACAAGCTCAGCCACAGAATCTTTTGCGAGGCCGACTGCTGGCTCTCGAACTGCCCGCCGTAGGTGAGGTAGTAGCCCGCCGGCAGCTTCACCTGCTGGCTGACTTTGGCTTGAATCTCCTTCACCGTGGAGCCCAGGTCGCGCTCGGCTACGTTAAGCGAGATGGTAATGCGGCGCTGGGTATTTTCGTGGTTGACGGTGTTGGGCCCCGGCTCGTAGATGACATCCGCCACCTGGCTCACGGGAATCATGGCGCCCGTGGGCGTCTCAATGCGGGTCTGGCCAATGGCCGCGATGTCGTTGCGCTGCGCTTCGGGCAGCTTCACCACCAGGTCGAAGCGCTTCTGCCCGTCGAGCATCTGCGAGACCACGGCGCCCTGAAACAGGGTTTCCAGGTCACGCACCACTTCGCCCCGGGCCATGCCGTAGGCTCGTAGGGCGTCGTCCTTGGGCCGGATGAGCAGCTGCGGTATCTGCACCTGCTTCTCGACCTGTAGGTCCACCACGCCCGGCACCGTGCCGGCCGCCGTGCGGATTTCATTGGCGTAGCGGCGCAGCTCCAGCAAATCATTGCCGAACACCTTGATGGCCACCTGGGCACGCACGCCCGACAAGAGGTGGTCGAGGCGGTGGGAGATGGGCTGGCCGATGTTCACGTTCACGCCCGTGATCAGGCTGAGCTTCTGGCGCATATCGGCCAGAATCTCGTCCCGGCTGCGCATGGTTTTGCCCTCCTTTTCCAGTTCTTCCTCCGTTTTGAAGGCCACCTCAATTTCCGAGTTATTCACCGACTCGGCGTGCTCGTCGAGCTCGGCGCGGCCGGTGCGGCGGGCCGTGTAGGCCACTTCCGGAATCTTGAGCATTTGCTCCTCACCCAGCGTGCCCAACCGGTTGCTTTCCGTTAGCGACGTGCCGGCGGGGGCCGAGAAGTTGACCGTCAGCGAGCCTTCGTTGAAAGGCGGCAGAAACTCCGTGCCGAAGAAAGGCACCATGGCCGCGGCCATGACAAAGAGCAAGGCCGTGGAGGTCAGGATGAGTTTAGGGTGGGTCAGGCCCCAAGTAAGCAGGCGAGTATCCTTCTTCTTCAGCCAGCGCACCAGTGGACCATCCGTTTCGGGGTGGTCCATCTGCTTCATCTTCGGCAGTAGGTAGTAACATAGCACCGGCGTGACGGTGAGCGACACGAACAGCGAAGCCACGATGCTGGTGATGTAGGCAATGCCCAAGGGCGCAAAGATTCGTCCTTCCATGCCTTCCAGCGCAAACAGCGGCAGGAACACCAGCACCACGATGATGGTGGCGTACACGATGGAGTTGCGTACCTCCGATGAGGCCGCATAGATAACCTTGAGTACCGGCTGGGGAGTGGCCCGTTGCCGGTTTTCGCGCAGGCGGCGGTATACGTTCTCCACGTCCACGATGGCATCGTCCACGAGCTCGCCGATGGCGATGGCCAGCCCGCCCAACGTCATGGTGTTGATGGAGATGCCCGCCAGGCGAAACACCAGCGCCGTCACGAGCAGCGATAACGGAATAGCCACCAACGAAATAAAGGTGGTGCGCACATTCAGCAGAAAGGCAAACAAGACGATGACCACGAGAATGGCCCCATCGCGCAAGGCCTCCTCCACGTTGGTAATGGAGGAATCAATGAACTCCGACTGCTTGAACAGGCGCGTATTTACCTGCACATCCTTGGGCAAAGAGGGCTTGAGCTCGACCAGGGCCTTCTCCACGGCCTGCGTGAGACCCACGGTGGCGGCCCCCGGCTGCTTCTCAATGCTCAGGATGACGGCGGGCTTACCGTTCACGCTGCCGTCGCCGCGCTTGAAGCGGGCCCCGAATTCCACGTTAGCCACGTCCGCCACGCGGACCGGGGACTGGTCGCGGTAGCCGACGATAATGTTTTCGATGTCCTTGACCGAGCGCAGCCGGCCCAGGTTGCGGATGAGCACCTCCGAGCCATTACGGTCGAAGAAGTTGCCCGTGGTGTTCAGGTTGGACTGGCGCAAGGCTTCCTCCACCTGGTTTACCGTCAGGCCGGTGGCATTTAGCCGGGGCATGTCCAGCAGCACCTGGTACTGCAGGTTGTCGCCGCCGATGGGAATGACCTGGGCCACGCCGGGTATGGAGAGCAGGCGTTGGCGCACGGTGTAGTTGGCCAGCGTGCGCAAATCAGCCGCATTGGTCTGCTTGCCTCCTGTCAGGCCCACGAGCATAATCTGGCCCATAACCGAGGAAATGGGCCCCAGCACGGGCGTTACGCCCTGGGGCAGCTGCTCGCCGGTGGTCTGGAGCTTTTCACTCACGATCTGGCGGGCCGTGAAAATATCGGTGCCGTAGTCGAACTCCACGAACACCATGCCCAGGCCGATGGCCGAGTTGGAGCGCACCGCCGACACGCCGGTGGCTCCGTTCAGGGCCGTTTCCACGGGTAGCGTCACCAGGGCCTCCACTTCCTCGGGCGCCATGCCCGGGGCTTCTAAGAATACCGTCACGCGAGGACGGTCCAGGTCGGGCAGCACGTCCACGGGCAGCTGGCCCGCGGTGTAGGTGCCGGCAATGAGCAGGCCCAGGGCGAAGGCCAGCATCAGCAGGCGGTTCTGCAGGGCAAAGCGAATTATCTGATCGAGCATCGGTTGTTAGCGCAAAAAAGGAAGAAGCGAGGGGGCCGGAAGGCCCCTCCCCTCCCGGAATCGGCAGCGTCCCGGACAAGTAGCCCAGGCCCACCGGACTGCTTATTTTTTAGGACGTGGGGTGCGAGCCGAGGAGTGGGTGCTCATAATCTGCCACTGGCCGGCGGCGTTTTTGCGCAGCACCGACGTGGCCACCCCGCGGCGGACAACAGGCGCCTTGGCCTGCTTATCCTGGGGGCCGTTCTTGAGATTGATCGTGTAGGTGTAAGTCTCCGTCGCGAAGGCGTAGGGACCGTCGACCTGCACGGCGGCCTTGTAGTCGCTAAAGGTGAAGGCGCTGAACTCTTTCAACTCCGGCCCCAGATGGTGCTCGGCATAGTGGCGGTAAGTGCCTTCCACCCCGCCCGACTCAAACACCTGGGAGTTAGGTGCGAACAGGCGGTGGGTACCCGTCGTATCGAGTTTTTGCACGGCCTGCTGGTACTTGGTCAGCACCATTTTCACGGCGGCCTCATCGGCAGCGGAGCCGGCGGCGGGGGCCGTCTGGGCCTGTGCCGTGGCGGCGGTAAGGGTCAGCAGGGCAAGCAAAGCGGCAAAGGCAAAGCGATTTTTCATGGCAAGCGGACGGAGCGTGAGGCCACCGGGCAGGGGGCACTATTGGTTGAGGTAAATGGACTTGAGCTGGTAAGTGCCGGCGGTCACTACCCGGTCATTTTCGTTGACCTGGCCTTGCAGCAGTACCGTTTGCTGCCCGTTGACCGCTCCCGGCTGCACAAAGCGAATCTTAAAGTGCTCGGGCTCGGTGTGCACGAACACGACGGGTTTGCCATTGAGGTCGGTGATAGCGGAAGTGGGTACTACCAGCTGGGACCGGCCCCCACCCGTCTGACCTACGACCTGCACGTTCACCGCCTGGCCCGCGCGGTAGGCACTACTCTCGGTAGCGTCCAGCTCCAGCACCAATTGGCGGGCCTGGTTCACGGGGTTCACCACGTTGGAGAACACCACGAGCCGGGCCGGTACACCGGCCTGCCCCTGCAGGCCTTCCACGCGGAACTGCGCGCCGGGCGTGATCTTAGCCAAGTCCTGGGCAAACACCTGAGCTTCCACCCGCAGCTTACCCGGGTTCAATACCCGCAGCAGCTCGTCGCCCTGGTTTACCTGCTGGCCCACGGCCAGGTTGAATACATCCACCGTGCCGCTCACCGGCGAGGTAATGGATATTCGGCGCTGCTGACCCTGCCCGTTGTAAATGCTGGCGTTCTGCCGGGCCTGGCGCAGGCGAAGCTCGGCCGCCACCACGTCCTTGCGGGCCGCGATGTCGGCGATGCTCTGCAGCCGGGCATAGTCTTGTTGGGCGGCGCGCAATTCGGCCTGGGCATTAGCCCGCTCGGTGCTGAGTCCAATCTGCTGGGTAGCATCCAGGGTTTGCTCGATAACGGCCAGCGTCTGCCCGGCCCGCACGGATTGGCCCACTTGCGCCGAGAGGCTCACGATGCGCCCCCCCTGGGGCACGACGACTCGCCCTTCGCCCCCGGCTGCCGCCGATACCGTGCCGTAGAGCGTGGCCCGGCTATAGGTGGTGGAGTACTCGGCCAGGTTGGTCCGTACCTGAAACAGAAACTGACTTTCTTTGGGCAGCAATACCTCATCGGTCAAGGCCACGCCGGTGCTGGCTTTGGCTTCGCCACCGTGGTCTTCACCCCCGTGCGCCTGTACCGTACCCGGCGGAGGCAACAGCACGGTCAATCCGAAGCCAACTGCGGCTGTGGCCGCCAGGAATTTATAGTGGGTCTTCATATCCTGAATAATTAAGAAATGGGCGTGCGGTGGCGGGCAGTCAAAGCCGGCTCCGAAGTGTGCAGCACTGAATCCGGGGATTGGCGCCGGCGGCGCAGCAGCAACGCTGTCAGGGCGATGCCGAGCACGAAGGCGCCCACCACGGCCAGGATGGTTTTCCAGGAGGAAAAAAGCGATGGGGTCGCAGTGGGAGTGGCAGCCGCCACCGGGAGCTTCTCCCCTACCTTGATACCTTCCAGCAGCAGCAAGTCCGCTTTGTCGCCAACCACAATGTTGGCCGCAAAGCTGTAGGTCTTGTTGGCGGGGAACTGGCCTTCCACCAGGTACACCCCCGGCTCCTGTTCGGTCACCGCCCACTTCAGGTTGGCATCTTCCGGGTTGGTAAGCGTGAGCTTGGCGCCTTGGAGAGGGACGTTGGTGGCGTAGTCGGAGAGGAACAGGCGCAGATCGGCCGGCTTACCCCCTTCCAGCGGCTCGTAGCGCAGCAGCGCCTCAAACTGTTCCGAGAGCGCGGCGACGGAAAACGACGTGGCCCCGGCTGGCGTCGATGCTTTGGCGCCGTCGCCGTGGTCTTCGCCCCCGTGAGCGGAGGCAGAGGCGCTTAGCAGCAGGCCCAGCAGCAAAATCAGGAGTTGTTTCATGAGGATTGACGGTTATTCGCCCCGCAGGTAGTTAAGCTCGACCAAAGCCTGGCGGTAGTCGCGGATGGTGGTCAGGTAGGTATTCTGAATGGCGAACGCCTGGTTCAGGCTCAAAATCAGCTGTAGGTAGCTGACTTCCCCGGCGCGGAACAGGCGCTGGGATTGGCTGATAATGGCCTGTGACTGGGGCAGACCGGTTTGTTCGTAGTAGCCCAGCGAGGCCGCAAACTTGCGCGAGTCAGCTAGGGCCTGCTGATACTGTCCACTCAACTCCAGCCGCTGGGCCTGGAGCTGATAGTTGGCGGCCTGGGAGCGAGCCGTAGCCGCCTGCAGCTGCGAGCGGTAGGTCCAGAACCAGATGGGAACCGATACCCCAAACTGGAAGCGGTAGCGAGTAGGCGAATAATCGTACCCCTGATTCTGATAGCCCACCGTCAGAGCCGGTGTGCGCCGGGCTCGAACTAAGCTGATGCCCGACTGGCTCAAGGCCACGTTCTGGGTGGCAGCCGCCAGCGTAGGGCTACGTACCAGGGCGGTGCTGTCTTCGGTGGGCAGACTGCTGAGCAGCGCCCCACCCACCTGCCCCAGTTCGGGGCCGGTGCGGCGCAGGTCGGTGGTGGTGGTCAGGGCCGCAGTGGGTTGGCCCAACAGCAAGCCCAGGCGGCGCTGGGCGGCGCGCTGGTCGGCAGTCGCCTGCTGCAGCTGCACGGTCACCTGCCGCGCCTCGGCGTCGGTGCTGATGCGCTGCAGGGAGGTGACTTCGCCGGCGGCGAACAGGCGCTCGGTGGCCACGCGCAGGGCGCGAAACAGGCTGTCCTGATAGGTAAGCTGTCGCACCTGCGCCTCGGCAAACTGCAGGCTGAGGTAGGCCAGGCGGGTATCGCGCAGCACGCTGGCCCGGCTCACCTCGCGGTTGCGTTCGGCCAGGGTAACACCTGCCTGGGCCACTTGGCGCTGGCGCCGGTAGACGTTAGGCAAGTCGATGGTTTGTACTACGCCGGGGGCCCACATTTCCCCCGTGGGCGCCGAGAACAGAAAGTCCGGGTTGGCGGGTGCGAAGGAGCCCCGTTTGAGCGCGCGCTGCTCCTCGATTTCGCGATCAGACTGCCGCAGCCGTGGGTGCCGCCGCAACGTGAGGGCTTCGGCGCTGTCGAGGCTGATGGCGGTTTGGGCCCGCGCGTCTTCTAGGAGCAACCCAATCAGCGCCAGCACCAGCAGCCCTTGCGCTGCCCATTTCAGGTTTAGAAACTTCATATTGTCAGGTTAGAGCCCGTCATGGGGCCGCCCACCGTTGCAGCGGCGAGCGGCCCGAGACGGAGAGGGTTCGGACGCCGGGCGTCCGAGAAGCAGGCTCCGCCTAGGCCTTTTTCACGAGGGCCATGCCGCACTTTGGGCAGGTGCCAGGCTTCGAGCTGGCGCTGCCTTCGCACTTCATGGGGCACTCGTAAGCGGCGCCAACCGCCTTGCTACCCTGAGCCCCCGCGTCGAGCTTGTCGAAGCGGGTGTTAATGGCTTTGCCATCGGCTTTCAGGCTGACGATGGCCGTGCGCACTTTCGTCCCGGCGGGCAGTTTGGCCACCAGGTGGTCGGTACCACCAGCTACCAGCGTCACGGTCATAGTTTTGTTGTCGGTGGTTTGCACCATCACCGTGCCCGAGAGCGACTTACTGGGCACGGAGGCATTTTTATCGGCCAACAGGTAGATGTGCAACTCACCAGTGTGCTGCACCAGCTCCATGTGGTAGGGGTTGGCCGAGCGTACTACGCCGCCGTGCGGGGCTACGTGGGCGTGGGTTTCGCCAGGTGCGGTGTGGGCATCCGGCTTGCCACCGGCGTGCGAGTGCTGGGCCTGCGAGGCCAGGGGAGCCAGGGCAAACAGAGCGGCGGTCGTCAGGGAAATGCTGAAAAGCTTCATGGAGGAGAAGAATATCGAATGGGCAGTGGGGAGGAGTGAGGTGGTCGGCAATAGGCTTCTTTCGCCAGTGCCGCCGGCCACCCGGATTACATTTTGTCGGCGTTTTTGCCGTGCCAGGCCTTGAATTCGGCGATTTCCTTCTGTTGGGCGTCAATCATCATCTGGGCCATCTCCTTGAGCTTGGTGTCCTTGCCGTGAGCCAGTTCGGCTTTGGCCATGTCCACGGCGCTTTGGTGGTGCACCGTCATCATCATGTTGAAGTTCATGTCCGGGTCGGCCACCATGCTGGGCAGGTTCTGCATCATGCCGTCCATGGAGGCCTTCATCTTGCTGGTGAAGGGGTCGATCGGATCCATTGGCTTATAGTTATTGGGGGCGGAGTCTAGCCGCTCAGCAATGGGCTCCAGCTCACTGATTTCCTTTTGCTGATCAGCCTTGATCTTCTCGGCCATTTGCCGCATGGTGGCGTCCTTGCCGTCGCGCAGCTCGAGGTCAGCCATGGCCAGGGCACCTTTGTGGTGCTCCAGCATCATGTGGGCAAAATCGTGGTCGGTGTTGCCCTTCATCTTCATGGCGTCCATTTTGGCCATCATATCGTTCATGGCCATCAGCATGGGAGATTCACTGGTGGAGGTCTCACTGCTCACCTTTGAATGATCCATGCCTGCCATCGAACCGGAACCCGCCGCAGCATCAGTGGTGGCGGTTTCCATGGTGCTTTCCGTGGCAGTGGTGGCATCAGCTTTCTCATTGTTGCAGCTGCTCAACAGCAACGCGGAACAGAGGGTGGCGAGGAAAAAAGTGGTTTTTTTCATGGGGTTGGATGGTTTGTAAAAAGGGAACTAAACAGGGATGCCTCAGCTAGCGGCCGTGCCCTTCACGTTGATAGTGAAGTCGCCGGTATGGATCTTACCGCCGTGGTTGAACTGCAGGAAGACGCGGTAGAGGCCAGGAGCTTCGAAGTTGGTGTTGAAGCCGATCCGCGGGCCTTTGTCGGCTTGGTCATTGGGATGCACGTGCAGGTAGCGCTCCGTGTCCTGGCTAATGACCACCACGTGGCCCAGGGCACCGAGGTAGTTGTCCAGGTCAGTGACCGGCTGGCCGTCCTTTTGGATGGTGATGCTCATGCCCAGCAGCTGACCCGTGGTGAGCGGCTTGTCAAAGGAGAGCGTGGCCTGGTAGCCATCCTGCTCCCACTGCATGTCATCATTTTTGAACGTTACCGGGGCGTACTTCGGGCCCTGCACCGTGATGGGCTGGCGGCCCAGCTGGTGGCCAGCTCCCGTGGGCGTGTAGTCCTGAAACAGCACGTAGTCGCCGCCCTTGGGGAAAGTGTAGGTGACCTTATAGTTGCCCTGGGCAGTATAGTCGGGGTGTTCGTGGTAGAACTGGCCCAGGTCCTTGCTGACGATGATCAGGTGAATTTTCTTTTCGTGCACCAGGGCCAGGGGCACGGGCGCGGCCTCGTTGCCGACTTCCTGGGGGGTGAAGACGAGCTGCGAGGGCTGCCCGGCCGTGAGTTGCATGGGCTGCGGCTCAAACTTCATGGCGTAGGCTTTGCCGTTGCCGGCCGCCTGATCGTTGTGTTCGAGCTTCATGCCGCACTTGGGGCAAGTCTCCCCGGCCTTGGTGCTGGTCACCTCGGGGTGCATGGGGCAGGCATAGGTGTGGCCGGCGCCGTGATCCGCCCCGGCGCCGGCTGGCGCATCCGTGGGTGTGGTTACGGTGTTAGTGGCGCTACTCGACTCGGTTTCGGAAGAGCAGCCGGCCACGGTCAGGACGCTGGCCAGGGCCAGCAGCGAAAGGGGTACGCGATGCATGGGGGAGGAAATGAGTGATGAAAATGGGGGGCGCTTCTCAGGGCGGCCCAGGGCTCCAGCCAGTGCTTAGGCCTGCCACTGCTGCCAGAGCACAAAGCCCAGCGTGGCGGCCAGCACGGCGTAGAGCAAGTAGGAGAGCAGGCGACGGCCCGGCCCTCGGCGGGGCGGCGTACCAGCTTCTTCGCAACAACTCTTCATTGCCGGGAGGAAAAAACCAGGAAGAAAAAGGGGAAGGGGCGCGGCCGGACCACGCGCGACGGGCAAACGAAAAGGCCCGCCCCGGACATAGCACAGCTATGCCGGCGCGAGCCTTAGCGCGTCGGAAAAATCAGACAGTCAGCGACTGGATGAAAATGCGGATATCGGGTATTTTGGGCTTTAATTGCCGCCGCGCCACCAGCAGCACGGGACGCGAACGGTCCCACTGCTGAAAGCGGAACACTACGGTCAGGGGTGCTGGCGGCAGAGCCACCGGCATGAACGCCATTTTCTCAATTCCCGCCTTGGGCGGATGCGCCAGCGAGGCCCATACGGTTGCGGCATCATCCTGGCAGCAGGCACCCTTAGGGCCGTGCTGGTGCGAGGTCCCGGAAGCGGGGGCTTCGCGCTCGTCGTGGTGGTGAGCCGCCGTCGCGTTGAGGCCAGCCCCATGGGAATGGGGCGCTTGGTGCTTGGACGACGCTGGCTGCGGGTGCTCATGCGCCGGCGTGCCGGCCGGGTGCTTGTGCGCCATGGCTTGAGCCGGGGCCGCTGGCATTACCAACGCACAGAAGACTTGCCCAAAAAACACGTTGAGGAAGACCACCAGTAAGGAGGTCGCCACCGCGCGTCGGGAATGGGTCTGGAGTCGGAACATTGGTACAGGTCAACTGCAAAATTATGGGAAAGGTTTACATAGTATTCTACTGCTACTCTGGCCTCCCTAGCTCGGCGGCTAAGCCCCTTTCCTCCCCTACCGCCCCAGAAATGGCCTTTTCAGCGTCTGCGGGCCTTCCTAGGCCCCGTTCTGGTTTTGACCCGCTGGGAGTGCAATCGGGCTATGCTGGAAATCTTATAAGCTCAGCGACTGAATTGTGTACGTGCCGGCACACTGGACGACGGGGTATGCAAATGTTGTAAGCGCAAAGCTCAATTCTGCACATCTATTGGGTACCGAAGCCAGTTTACTTCGTGTTGACCACAACGAGCAACTTACCGCTCCCCACCAACGCTACTACTCGTGGAAACCATACCCCATCATCACCCCACCCCGGCGGCACCCGCCCAGCCAGCGGCGCCCGCTGGCGGCACCGAGACCGCCACGCTTAACATCGAGGGCATGACCTGCGCGTCCTGCTCCAACTTTGTGGAGAAGGCGCTCAGCCGCACGCCCGGCGTGCAGCGCGCCACCGTAAACCTGGCCAGCGAAAAGGCCACCATCGAGTACCTGCCGGGCCAGATTGACCGCGCCGGCCTGAAGGCGGCCGTGGAGCAGGCCGGCTACGGTGTGCACGAGCCGGTCGCGCCGGCTTCGCCCAACGTGCTGGCTTCCGACCAGGAGCTGGACCAGCGCAAGGCCGAGGCTTACCAGAAGCTCAAACGCCGCTTCCAGGTAGCGGTGGGGCTGGCCGTGGTCATCATGCCGTTGAGTATGCTCATGCTCTGGCCCCGGATGATGAACCTGATCCCGACGCCGGTACTCAACTACGTGCTGCTGGCCCTGACATTGCCCGTGCTGCTCTACAGCGGCCGCGAGTTTTACGTCTCGGCCTGGAACGGCTTCCGGCACCGCACCGCCAGCATGGACACGCTCATCGCCGTGGGCACCGGGGCGGCCTTTCTCTACAGCTTGGCCGCCACGGTGATTCCCCACTGGTTTATGCAGCGCGGCATCATGCCCGAGGTGTACTACGACACCACGGCCACCATCATTGCCTTGATTCTACTGGGCAAGGTGCTCGAAAGCCGGGCCAAGTCCAAGACCTCGGCCGCCATCAAGGCCCTGATGGGGCTGCAGGCCAAAACCGCCCGCGTAGTGCGGGGCGGGCAGGAAGTAGACGTGCCCATCGAGCAGGTCGTGCCCGGCGACGAAGTGGTGGTGCGCCCTGGGGAGAAAGTAGCTACCGACGGCGTGCTGCTCAGCGGCCACTCGGCCGTCGATGAGAGCATGCTCACCGGCGAGAGCCTGCCGGTGGAAAAGAAGCAGGGCGACAACGTGTTCGGGGCCACCCTCAACAAGACCGGCTCGTTCCGCTTTCGCGTCAGCAAAGTGGGCGCCGAAACCATGCTGGCCCAGATTGTAAAGCTGGTGGAAGAAGCCCAGGGCAGCCGCGCCCCCATCCAGCAGCTGGCCGACAAAGTCAGCGCGGTGTTCGTGCCGGTGGTGGTTATGATTGCCATCGTCACCTTTGTGCTCTGGTTTGACTTTGCCCCCGAAGCCACGCGCCTGCCGCTGGCGCTGGTCAACTTTGTAGCCGTGCTCATCATCGCCTGTCCCTGCGCCCTGGGCCTGGCCACGCCTACGGCCATTATGGTCGGCACCGGCAAGGGGGCCGAGCACGGCGTGCTGATTCGCAATGCCGAGGCCCTGGAGAAAGCGGAGAAGGTAACCACCGTGCTGCTCGACAAAACCGGCACTATCACCCGCGGGGAGCCCAGCGTGACGGACTTCGTGCCCGTCACCGGGGAAGCTACTGACCGCCTGCTGCCCCTGCTGGCCGCCGTGGAGCGGCAGAGCGAGCATCCCCTGGCCGAGGCCGTAGTGCGCTACGCCGATGCCCAGGGCGCCGCAGCGCTGTCGGCCACCGCGTTTCAGGCTTTGGAAGGCCGTGGGGCCAGTGCCACGGTGGACGGGCAGGCTATTTTGCTGGGCAACCGCCGCTTGCTCGTCGAGCACCAGGTGCCGATGACGGCCGCGGCCGAGCAGGCCGCCGCGCAGCTGCTGGACCAAGCCAAGACCGTGCTCTACGCCGCGATGGGCGGGCAGGTGGTGGCCCTGATTGGGGTAGCCGATACCGTACGCGACACGTCGGTGGCCGCGATTCGCCATTTGCAGCAAAAAGGCATTGAGGTGGTGATGATGACCGGCGACAACCCACAAACCGCCGCCAAGGTAGCCGAACAGGTAGGCATCAAGCGCTACTTTGCCGAGGTGCTGCCCGCCGATAAGGCCGGCAAGGTGAAAGAGTTGCAAGCCGAAGGCCGCGTGGTGGCCATGGTCGGGGACGGTATCAACGACGCGCCCGCCCTGGCCCAGGCCGACATCGGCCTGGCCATGGGCGGCGGCACCGACGTGGCCATGGAAGCGGCCGGCATCACGCTCATGCGCTCGGATTTGCAGGGCGTGGTCACGGCCATTGACCTCTCGCGCCAAACCATGCGCACAATTAAGCAGAACCTCTTTTTCGCCTTCATCTACAACACGCTGGGCATTCCTATTGCGGCCGGCCTGCTCTTCCCGCTCACCGGCTGGCTGCTCTCGCCCATGCTGGCCGCCGGGGCCATGGCCCTGAGCTCGGTGTCGGTGCTGACCAACTCGCTGCGCCTGCGCGCTTATAAGCGGACCGCATAAGGCGGCCTTTTCTTTCCTTTTTGTACGTTCCCCTATGGATACTACTCAGCTAATCGTCACCCTGGCAGGCGTGGGCCTGCTGGCCTTTGTCGGCTGGTTTTTCTTTCTGGCCCCGCACCGGGTGGCGGCGGCCGTTTCCTCGTCGGCGGGCATCCAGCAGGTCGACATCATGGTGAAGGGCGGCTACTCGCCCGACGTCATTGAGGTGGAGCGCGGCAAGCCCGTGCAGCTTAACTTTTACCGCGATGAGGAAAACAGCTGCTCCGAGGAGCTGCTGCTGCCCGACTTCAACATCCGGCGCGACCTGGCTCCGTTTAAAACTACGGCCATTGAGTTTTTGCCCCAGCAAGCCGGTACCTTTGCTTTCACCTGCGGCATGCACATGCTGCGGGGAAGCCTGGTCGTAAAATGAACATCATGACGCAGTCCGCCACTTCCACCCTACCGCCCCCCGCGGCCGGGGCGGTTCGCCTTTCCATCCGCAACATGGTGTGCCCCCGCTGCCTGCGGGTGGTGCAGCGCGAGCTGGAGAAGGCCGGGCTGGTGGTGGACGACGTGGCCCTGGGGGCAGCTAATGTGCGCATGGCGGATGGCAGTCCCCTACAGGAGCCCGTGGTGCAGCAAGCCCTGCAGGCCTACGGCTTTGCCCTGGTGGAGGACCCACGCGATCAGCTGGTGGAGCAGGTGAAGGCCCTGGTGGTAGAGCTGATTCACTACACCCCGGTTGAGCTGCAGCCATTTCACACCTATTCTCACTTCATCAGCGAGCGGGTCGGCCGGGCCTACGCGTACTTGTCACACCAGTTCTCGGTGCGCGAGGGCCTGACGCTGGAGAAGTACATCATACGCCAAAAGGTGGAGCGCGCCAAGGAACTGCTCAGCTACCAGGACGCGAACGTGAGCAGCGTCGCGAAACAATTGGGTTATAGCAGCGCGGCCCACCTGACCAACCAGTTCCGCCAGGTCACGGGTATGTCCCCCTCCGATTTTCAGGCCCTAGGGCCCGGCAGCGCGGGTCGTCTCGGCCTGGAAACTCTCTCTTAGAGGCGTGGGACTGGAAACTTTACAAGGTTTTCGGCCGAATTGTGGGCAAACAGGGAGGCTGTTGCATCGTTTAGCTAGGGTAACAACCTCTGTTGCCTTTGCCTACCATTCAACCCTGTAGTATGCCACGTTCGCTCCGCTTTACCCTGTTTGCTTCAGTACTTGCCTTCGGTGCCCTGACTTCGTGTAACAAAGATGAAGCCGATGGCCTGAAGGTGCAGGCTCATGACAAAAACGCCTTCATGTCTATCATGCACGATATGAGCAAGGAGATGGATATGATGACGGCCACCATGGATCCCGACAATGACTACGCCAAGATGATGGTCATGCACCACATGGGCGCCATCAAAATGGCCCAGAAGGAACTCAGTGACGGGGACAACGCAACCATGAAAGCCATTGCTCAGCGCGTAATTACCGCCCAGCAGGCCGAAATCACGCAGTTCAATGCCTTCCTGGCCGGCCATCCGGCCCATGCTCCCATGGTGATGGAGTTCATGGACCGCGCCATGATGGTCATGGAGATGATGGATAAAAACAATGACCTGCGCGTGCTCACCGGCGACGCGGACCAGGACTTTGCCCAGCTCATGATTGACCACCACACCAGCGCGCTGGAAATGAGCGAGGATGAGATTGAGTTGGGTCGGGAAGCCACCCCTAAGGCCATGGCCCGGAAGATCATCACGGACCAGCAAATGGAAATTAAGGAGTTGCAGGATTGGCTGCTGGCCAACAAATCCTACTAACTGGTAGCGTAGCTGCCATTCTCAGAGCGGCTCCCACGGGGTCGCTCTTTTTCCTTGCCGTTTGCTGCGTATGGTGCACGCACTTCTCCACCTGCTGGTGCCTGGTATTGTGGCCCTGCTGTTCTACCGGCCGCGCTGGCGCCGGGCCTGGCTTATCTTGGCCGCAGCCCTGTTGCTAGACATAGACCATGTGCTGGCCACGCCTATGTTTGACCCTACCCGGTGCAGCATCAATTACCACCCCCTACATACGTACTGGGCGATGGGCATCTATGGGTTCGTGCTGCTTCCTCCAATAACCCGCCCGTGGGCCGTGGGCTTTTTATTGCATATGGCGCTGGATTATGCCGAATGCTGGCAGCTGGGTATCCGCTGGCCACAGTAAGCCACGTGCTCCTGCTGGACGTACGTTTTCCTTCCTTACCCTTATGGAACCTTCCGACACGCTCTCTTCCGCCCTGCAGCAGCTGCGCAGCCGCGGCTACACCGAAGACTTTAACCTGCGGCCCGACTGCCTGTACTGCGCGGCCCACGACCTGCAGCTCCGGCCCGAGCAGTTTCAGGTCGACGCGGTGTTTCGCTTTGAAGGGCCCTCCGACCCAGCTGACCAATCCATCCTTTACGCCATCAGGGCCATCGGACTGGACCTGCGGGGCGTGCTGGTAAATGCATACGGCGCGTATGCTGACCCACTGACAGCCGCCATGGAGGCTAGGCTGCGCCAGCCGCTCCGCTGAAGATTCTTCTTTTTGGTCTTTTACTTCCTTTCCGTTTTACTTACTCCCCTCCCCTGATGCACCCAATGTCGGAGCCACTGTTTCCGCAGTACCTGCTGTGGATTTGGTTTACTTTAACCGCCCTTTCCGTAGCCTACGTGGCCTGGGACCTGTTTACCCGCACCCCGGAAATGAAGGTGATGAAATGGGGCTGGGTGCTGGTGACGCTCTACACCGGGCCGGTGGGCCTGCTCATCTACTGGTTTTCCTGCCGCGAGCCGGCCCCCGGCACCCACGAGCAGTTTGTAGCCCCGCTGTGGAAGCAAACCGTCGGCTCCACTATCCACTGCTTAGCCGGCGACGCCACCGGCATCATTGCGGCAGCCATCATTACCAGCTGGCTGCGCTTGCCCATGGGCATTGACATCTGGGTGGAGTACGCCGCCGGCTTCTTGTTTGGCTTACTTATTTTCCAGGCCTTGTTTATGAAAGACATGCTGGGGGGGAGTTATAGCAAGGCCATGCGGGCCTCTTTTTACCCCGAATGGGTGTCCATGAATGCGGTCATGGCTGGCATGATTCCAACTATGGTTATCCTGATGACCCGCGACATGACGGCTATGGAGCCTGCCTCCGTACGCTTCTGGGGAATTATGTCACTGGCCACCCTGGTAGGAGCCCTCACGGCTTACCCCATTAACTGGTGGCTCGTGAAAAACCAGCTTAAGCACGGCATGGGCACCGAGCGTGCTCTTGGCAAAGGGGGGCCACCACCCGAGCGCGCCACCGACCCCGCCATCACAGCTCACACCGCAGCCTCTGCCGCGCACATGCGCGTAGCAGCTGATGCTTCAGCGCCGGGCGGTCAGCACGCTACTGGCCACCACAACATGGGCGGTCAGCATATATCGGCATCCCGCAAGGCTGCGGTAGCCTTGCTCTCCCTGCTCCTGCTGGCCGTGGGATATTACCTGGCAGCGCAGTACGGGGACCTGTCGATGCGGCCGGGTATGCCAATGGATGCAATGCCCGGGATGGACATGCCCGGACACCAGATGTAGCCGCCATTTCGCGAAATGCCGGGACCCGCGCCGGAAGCATGATGATTGGGCCCGGACTTCTGTGCAACTTAGCTACTGTATTGGTTCTACTTCCTTTTTATGTCTGCTGCCCTACCGCCCCTTATTCAATCGTACAAAGCCGATTCCGAATCCGTTTACAATACCTGGTTTATCAACAACGAGGAACGGTTAAAGGCGTTTCGCTCCATCCGGCGCGGGGTACAGCAGGTGGTCAAGGACATCAAGGCCGGTAGCTTCGGCAACGATTTCAAGGGCACGTCGCTTGAATTTGTGCTCAGCGTCATCAGCGAGCAAAAGCAGGTGTTTCAGGGCGCGGCCCACCCCTTCTACTGGAAGCCCAAGCTGCGCATTCCCGACATCTACGAGCACGAGGACAATAAGCGCGCCTTCGGGCAATTTCTGGAAAGCTGTCTGGCCGCCACCACCGAGCAGCAGTTACTACGCGAAATAGACTTGCTGGACCGCCGCAAAATCAAGGGGCTGGGCCCGGCCGTAGCCAGCATCCTGTATTTTTTGCACCCCACCTTGATGCCGCCCTGCAACACGGCCATCGTCAACGGCTTCAACGCCCTGTTCGGGGAGAAAATCAAGCTGGGCTCCTGGGCGGAGTACCTGCGCATGCGCGAGCGGCTACGCGACCTGAACCAGGAGCACCGTCAGCACCTGAGCCTGGACTACGGGGCGCTGGCGGGCTTGCTCTTCGACGTGGGCGTGAAGAAGATGATTGCCGGCGACCAGCAGTTTGCCAGCGACGAGGACCGCGATAAGTACCAGCAGCAAGCCCGCAAGCGCCACCAGGAGGTGCAGACCGAGGCCCAGGAGCAAAACCAGCACACCCAGATGCAGCACCACCTGCTGCGCATCGGCAAGGCCCTGGGCTGCGACGTGACCACGGCCATCAACGACCGTAACCGCTTGTGTCACGGCCAGAAGCTGTCATTTCTCTGCCTCGACCAGCACCCCGAGCTGCCGGTACCGGCCGACGTGGCCACCACTATTCGCCTCATTGATGTGGTGTGGTTTGCACCCGGTACCAATCGGGTGGTAGCCGCCTTTGAGGTCGAGAAAAGTACCAGCATCTACAGCGGCATTCTGCGGCTGACGGATTTGGCGTTTTCCATGCCCGAACACGAAACAGCCTTGTATTTAGTGGTGCCCGACGCCCGCGAGAAGGAGGTACAGGCCCAACTCTCACGCCCGGCCATTCGGGCCGCTGGCGCAACCATCCACTACATTCTGTTCTCCGAACTCAGCCAGCACTGTGAGGCCCTGTGCAAGTTTGGCGACACGCCGTCGGCCATGCGCAAGATTGCGCGCAACGTCCTGTAATGGGAGCCAATCTTCCCGCCGCCTTGTTTAGGAAGCACCGGTAAAGCCACTACATGCAAGACCTTCAGAATTACCTGAATTACCTCGATACTGCCAGCGAAGATGTCAAGGACCATCACGCGATTACCTCGCGACTGGGCGAAATGGCTGTGCAGCTTACGGGGGCTGGGGACCTCGAAAACGCCCGGTCAGCCCGAATAGAACAGGAAGTAGTAGCCGCCAGTAAACAACTTGACAAAGGGGTAGGCTATCAGATCAGTGGTACCCGAAAAGACGAGCAGGGCGTGGAGCACGAGTTCGGCTGGCCGGATACGAGCGGGTATGGCGCGGCCGAGTATGCGTATGTGCAGCAGCGGTATCGGGCTTCCCCCAACCTTTATCTGAAGAGCGAATACGGTTTGTTTCTGTATTTGCGCAAGCAACTCCGCACTAATGAGGAAGTTCGGGACTTGGCGGCTACGCTCTTTCGATTAGGAAGCAGTTATATCGACAAACACCGCGTGGCCGGGGAGCGGGCCCATTATGCCCTGCATGCGATTGAGGTGTTGCGGAAAGCCTTTCAACTGGCCAACACGCGAAAAAACGACGCGGGCGTTGCAGAGCTGCTGCGCGCAATCGTCGACTACTTGGTGGACCTGCACACTTCCTGGCCGTTGGAGAGCCGTTCTACCTTGCTGGTCTTGGCCTCCATCACCCGGTTGTTTACCGAGTATTACCGCTCGCTGAACAGTCCGGCGCAGGCCGATGCCTTGCTCGAACAAGATTGGCATGGGGTGCATCAACTGGCGCAAACTTACCGGCATGGCGCCATTGAGCTGGCGGCCGAGGCGGCGGAACTGGCCGTCAAAGCCCGCCGCGAACGGGAGCGGTGGTTGACGTTTCAGGCGCAGCAGCTGGAAGCGCTGGCCCAGGAAGCGGAGGCACAGCACAACATGACAGCCGTCACCTTTACGGAACGAGCCCTGCGCATCTACCGGCAAGTGAAAGACCAGCCTAATAGCCAGCGCCTGGAGCAGGAATATCAGCGCCTGCGGACGCGCTTTGCCTTGACGCAGACCCGCACCCAAATGCCGGACGAGGCCACCCGGGCGTTGATGGAGTACATTGATGAAGTGGTGCGTACCAAAGATGCCGAGGGCATTCTGACGGAGCTGTGCCTGACGCCCATGTTCCACAGCTTGGATAAGGTGAGCGAGGCCGCCCAGGCCCAGCGCGACTCTTTTATGGACATGCTGCCTAAAAGCCTGGAGGACAAGCACGGCAACACGGTACAAACGTTTTACACGGAAGAAGAGAAGGAGCAGTTTCAGTTTTTGAATACCTACAGCCTGCTGGCCCAGCTCTCTACCCAGACGTTGGTTAAACTGATGCTGGAAGCGTTTAAAGCTGGAAAGCTGACGGATACCGCCATTGAAGCGTTCTTGCAGCGCAGTTGGCTGGGTGAGCCCCGTATGGTGGAATCGAGCGGGCAGCAAACCCAGACTTCCCCTTTGCGCCTGATCATGTCGGGCATTCGCCTGCTCTTCCAAGAACTGGAAGCGTGGCGGCAGGACCCTGACTATGAACCCGACTTCATTGCCAGCACGGATTCACTGACGTTGAAAGTCGAGTACCTGCTGCGCTACATCTGCGTACGGTTGAATATGCCGACTTTTAAGATGCGCGAGGGCTCGGAGGTGACCATGGAAAAGCTGTTGGACGAATTGCTGGCCGACTTGAAAGGGAAGCTTGAAGAAGAGGATCGGTTCTTTATCAAGTTTTTCCTCAGTGAGAAAGCCGGCTATAACTTGCGTAACCGCGTGGCCCATGGCTTGATGGACGACGACGAGTACGGCGTAGAAAACGTCTTTCTCGTCCTAACGATGATATTGAAATTAGCCTCGTACGAATTTCGTGCAGTAGCAGTATAAGAAGCGCTATGGAACCACAAGTAATGACGATTCGCAAGTCAATTGCCCGCTCTGACCGCCGGTCGGTGAAAGGCATTGACATGTGGTCGATGGACGCGGACGAATTTGTTCGCAACGAGCAGGCCAGCCGAAAAAATGCGCGGGGTATCAGCAACAAATTCTCCCTGTTCGAGACCCTTGAGTTACTGGCCATCAAGACCAAGCGAAACCCAGTAACCGGCTTGGGCCTGGTTATCCCGAAGCTCTTGGCGCAGCTGGAGACGTTCCGCAACCTGTCGCCTAATTGGGATTCGTACGGGGCCTTGCCCACCGAGGAGCGCGCCCTGGCCCGTGCCCGCCAGCTCTTAAATTCCCTCTCGCTGCAGTTGGTCTACGCGCCGGCCGTAAGCGTGCATGTATTTCCCATGCGCGATGGTGGCATACAGGTGGAACTGGACCGAGACAATGCCTCGATGGAAATCGAGGTACACCCCGATGGAACCGAGGACTACCTGCTTTTCACGGCGCAAGGCGCTCTCATTGGCACTTACACTAGCCTCTTTGCTGCCTTGCGGCATTTTATTGATCCTCCGCGCCCAGCAAGCAATACATGAGTGTGCATCAGATAACCTCCGAGGATGAATTACTCCGAAGAATCATCTTACAGCCCCAGTTTTTTAAAGTAATGCCGGACGGTGTCCGCCGGCCTACCAGCGCCGCTTTCAAGATGCGCAGCGGAGAAGGCGGCCTATCTGTCGATATCATGGCCCTGACTACATTGGAACAAGCCATTGCCACCCGTAGCACGCACACGGGGGCCTTGCTGGCGGCAAAGGTTCCGCTTGACAATCAGTGTCCTTGCGTCCACGACCCGGTAGCAGGAAATCCTGCCCACGCCCTCATCCGGAATGTAACACCGGCCTTGGCAAAGCTATTCGCCGTTAATGCCCGCCTCCTGTAGCGAACCGGGGCCTAGTTCTCCGTTTCCGTAGGGCCGAAGCCAAACACGCCAGGTATAAAACCAGTGGCAGCCAAGGAACCTATGTGATTTTGTAGTGGCCGCGGTACTAAGCAATTGGGAAGGGCCGGTAAATAAACTACGGATAATTCCGTGCCGCAGGCGATTCTTATATGTTGTACAAACGCAACAAACATGGTATATTTGGCCCTGTTTGTTGCGTCTGTACAACATGAATTGGTACTCTCTTTCCGACTTGGCCATCCTGCGCGAACTGGGCAGCAGCCTGCGCCAGATTCGGCTCAATCGCAACCAGTCCCAACAAGCGGTGGCCGAGGCCGCGGGCATCGACCGGGCCACCCTGAGCCAAATTGAGCATGGCCGTCCTACCTCGCTGCTCACCTTTGTGCAGCTGCTACGCACGCTGGAGCAGTTAGACTTGCTGGATACGCTGGTGACCAAAGCGGAAATCAACCCCCTGGCGCTGGCCCGCCTCGCCAAAAAGCAGCGCCGCAACGCCTCGCCGGCTTCATCCACGCCGCCCCCACCCGCTGAATGGTAGACCTCGCTTTTGTTCGCTTGTGGGGCCAGTTGGTCGGCGCCGTGCGCTGGGATGCGGCCCGGTCGCTGGCCACGTTTGCCTATGACCCCGGCTTTGTGAAGTCCGGTCTGAATGTGGCGCCGCTGCAGATGCCGCTGACGGCCCGCGCCGGCCAGGTGTATTCCTTTCCCCGCCTCAACCCCGACACCTACCACGGCCTGCCCGGGCTGCTGGCCGATGCGCTGCCGGACCGGTTCGGCAACCAGCTCATCGACGCCTGGCTGGCCACGCAGGGCCGCGCCGCCGCAGACTTCTCGCCGGTGGAGCGCCTGTGCTACATCGCCAACCGCGGCATGGGCGCCCTGGAATTCGAGCCCCAGGTGGGCAACGTGGCCGGGGCGGGGGCCGAGCCTGTGGAAGTGGCCGCCCTGGTCGAGCTGGCGCAGCAGGTCGTGGGCCAGCGCGAGGCCTTCCACGTCAACCTGCGCGACGAGGCCGCCGACAGCCTGGCGGCCCTGCTGGCCGTAGGCACCTCGGCCGGTGGCGCCCGGCCCAAGGCCATCATTGCCTTCAACGAAAACAGCGGCGAGGTACGCTCGGGCCAGGTAAAGGCCCCGCCCGGCTTTGGCTACTGGCTGCTCAAGCTGGATGGCGTGCGCGACCAGGCCCTGGCCGACCCCCAGGATTTCGGGCGGCTGGAGTACGCCTACTACCTCATGGCCACCGCCAGCGGCCTGCAGATGAGCGAGTGCCGCCTCTACGAGGAAGGGCCGCGGGCCCACTTCATGACCCGGCGCTTCGACCGCACGGCCGCGGGCGAAAAACTCCACGCGCAGACCTTGTGCGCGCTGGCCCACTACGACTACAACCAGCCCGCCGCCTACTCCTACGAGCAGGCCTTTCAGGTCATGCGCGACCTGCGCCTGCCCTACACGGCGGCCGAGCAGTTCTACCGGCGGATGGTGTTCAACGTGGTGGCCCGCAACCAGGACGACCACACCAAGAACATCTCGTTTTTGATGGACGCCGCCGGGCAGTGGCAGCTAGCCCCGGCCTACGACGTGGCCTATGCCTACCAGCCCGGTAACCGCTGGACCAGCCAGCACCAGATGGCCCTGAACGGCAAGCGGGACGGCTTCACCCGCGCCGACCTGCGGGCCGTGGCCCGGGAGATGAACATCCGCGGGGCCGACGAGCTGATAGACGACGTGCTGCAACAGGTGGCACGGTGGCCAGAGTTTGCCGCCACGGCCGGCATGAGCGAGGACCGTACTGCCGCAATTGCCAGTGCGCACCGGCAAGTAAAGTAGTTGGGAGCCGGTGCCTTGTTGGATAAACCAAGGAAGAATTCTGACCCGTAAGGGTAGTCCGGTTTTTCAATGCGGCCGGTTGTGGAAGTAGTCTTGAGTCTTCCTTGCACGCTGAAGCAGCTATTCAATAACGGACAGTCAACTACTCACTATACCTCATCTTTGTCTTACGCTAATTATTTAAGCGTTTGCTTAAATAAGAAAACAATAACTTTGTATAAACTCAAAGTTATGGCTGCTTCCTGCATCCGCGTCTTTGCTGACGCCGCCCACATTGAACACAGCAAGCAGCGTCTGGCTGCAGCTGCGCCGGGCATCGAAGCCATGGCGGCCGTGCTCGCGCTGGCCGGCAACGAGGTGCGGTTGAAGATGCTGTTTCTGCTGCTCGACCAGCAGCTGTGCGTGTGCGACCTGGCCGATGTGCTGCAGATGAATGTGTCGGCCATCTCCCAGCACCTGCGCAAGCTCAAGGACGGCGGGGTGATTCAGGCCCGCAAAGTGGGCCAGACCGTGTTTTACTCGCTGACCCCCGCGCATCAGCCATTGGTGCAGTCGCTGCTATCATCCGTTTCACCCGCCTTGACTGCCGCTGCCGTATGAACCAGCCCGCTTTCACTTCCTCCAAGTCCCTGGCCAGCACGGGCGTGCTGGCGGCGCTGGCCGCCTCGCTGTGCTGCATCACCCCGCTTCTGGCCATCATTGGTGGGCTGGGCGGCGTCGCCTCCACTTTCTCGTGGCTGGAGCCCCTGCGTCCTTACCTGGTGGCCCTGACGGTGGGCGTGCTCAGTTTTGCTTGGTACCAACAACTCAAGCCCGCGCCCGTGGCAGACGATGACTGTGGCTGCCCCGTGCCGGCTAAACCTTCCTTGATGCAGTCACGCGGCTTTCTGGCCAGCGTGACGGTGCTGGCCGGCCTGCTGTTGACCTTTCCCTACTACAGTGCGCGGTTCTACCCGTCGGCGGCACTCAAACCGGTGACAGCCACCAATACGGCGCCGGTGTGGCAAACGAGCTCCTACCGCATCGGGGGAATGACCTGCGAGGCCTGCGCCCGCCACGTGGAGCACGACGTGCAGCAGCTGCCGGGCGTGCAGAGCGTGCGCGTGTCCTATGACCAGGGCACGGCCCAGGTGCGCTATAATGCCGCCGTGACGCCCGTGGCCCAGATTGAAAAGGCCATCAACGGCACCGGCTATTCGGTGCTGAATCCTTCCCGCTAAATGCTCCCGGCTATGATTTCCCTCACGCCTTCTGCCCCTACCCCCTTGGTCACGCTGACGTCGGTGCTTACCTGTCCGGTTTGCCAGCATGCCCAAGCTGAGCAGATGCCCACCGACGCCTGCCAGTGGTTTTACGAATGCACCAGCTGCCACACCGTGCTCAAGCCCCTGGCCGGCGACTGCTGCGTGTTCTGCTCCTACGGCACGGTGCCTTGCCCGCCCATTCAGGAGCAGGGCACAGGGGCCTGCGGCTGCTGCTAGATGCCTTTCCTTCGCCTACTCACTCCTTTACCTTTCCATCTCATGAAAAATCTCCTGCTTGCCCTGACCCTGTTTGCCACCATCAGCAGCGCCGCGGCCCATGACGGCAAACCCGGCAAAAAGAACAAAAAAGCGGTTAAAGAAGCCACCATGCAGTGCTCGAAGGACGAGAAGCCCGGGGCCAGCTGCTGCGCCAAAAAGCCAACCACGGCCGCCGTGGTGACCCCGGCTGCTGCGGAAGCCGTTAAAAAGTAGGCTTCTTAGGCAGCGGTTACCATGCGGCCGCATGGACGCAAAAAAGCGCCTGACTCGTGAGGTAAGGCGCTTTATTGTTTGGATAGTCTGCCCCCATTACGCCTGCGCAGCCACGCTGTTCCCGTCGTACCAGCGGCGCCGAAACCAGAAGGCTAGGTTGACCAGTGCAATTAGTGCCGGCACTTCAATCAGCGGCCCGATTACGCCCGCAAACGCCTGCCCCGAGTTGAGCCCGAACACGCCAATGGCCACCGCAATGGCCAACTCAAAGTTGTTGCCCGTCGCCGTAAAGGCAATGCTGGCATTCTCGGCGTAATCGGCCCCCAGGTACTTGCCCGCCGCGAAGCTGAGCACGAACATGATGCCGAAGTACAGGGCCAGCGGCAACGCAATGCGCAGCACGTCCAGCGGCACCTGCACGATGGCCTCCCCCTTTAGGCTGAACATGACCACGATGGTCAGCAGCAGTGCCACCAGCGTAATCGGGCTAATCGCGGGAATAAAAACCGTTTCGTACCACTCGTTGCCTTTCAGCCGGCGCAGAACCAAGCGCGAGAGAAAACCCGCCGCGAACGGAATGCCCAGGTACACCAGCACGCTCTGCGCAATGTCCCAAATACCGATGTTCACCGCGTAGCCTTTCAGCCCGAAGTAGGGCGGCAACACCGTGATAAACAGCCAGGCCAGCACCGAGTAAAACAGCACCTGAAAAATGGAGTTCAGCGCCACCAGCCCGGCCGCGTATTCCCGCGAGCCGTCGGCCAGGTCGTTCCATACCAGCACCATGGCAATGCAGCGGGCAATGCCAATGAGAATCAGGCCCATCATGTACTCGGGCTTGTCGGGCAGCAGCCAGATAGCCAGAAAGAACATCAGCAGCGGGCCGAGTATCCAGTTCAGGAACAGCGAGAGGCCAATGATGCGCGTGTTCTTGAACACCGTCGGCAGCTGCTCATACTTCACCTTGGCCAGTGGCGGGTACATCATCAGAATCAGCCCTACGGCCAGCGGCACGTTCACCGTGCCCACCGAGAAGTAGTTGATAGCCCCGTTGATGCCCGGCACCATATAGCCCAGGGCCACGCCCAGCGCCATGGCCAGGAATATCCACAGGGTCAGCCCCCGGTCTAGGCCCGAGAGTTTCTTTTCCGCCAGCGCGGCCGGAGCCGGCGCGGCGGGCAAATGTTGATTCAAAGTCGTCATAAAAAGCAGTTGTATTAAGCGATGCCGACGGTCGGGCTGCGCCGCTCCATCTGCACCGTGTTGCGCCACACGCCGTGGTGCTGGCCGATTCGTTCGCGGTGCCCAATCACCCGGAACCCCGCCTGCGTGTGCAGGCCGATGCTGGCTTTATTCTCTTCAAACGTGCCGGCCTGCAGCGTCCAGATGCCATGAGCTTCCGAATCCGCAATCAGGGCCTGCAGCAGCTGCCGGCCCACGCCTTGGCCCCGCGCCTCGGCCCCGATGTAGATGCTGATTTCGGCCACCCCGCCGTACACGCAGCGGCTCGATACCGGCGAGAGCGCCGCCCAGCCCAGCACCGTGCCAGCCTCGTCCACCGCCACCAGCCGGCTATGGCCCAGGTGGGCGGTATCCCATGCTTCCCAGGCCGGTGCCTGCGTTTCAAACGTGGCATTTCCCGTCGCAATGCCAGCTTCGTAAATGGCCTTTACCGCCGGCCAGTGCGCGTCCGTCATCGGAATAATCGTCATGGCAGAATCCGTTTAATAGGCGTTACGGAGCATGTCCGCGTATTCGTTGGGCAGCGGCGAGGCCTCCACGGCCCGGGCTGCTTTCTCCACATCGTACTCCACGCGAATCAACTCCGAGCGCACGCTGTTGGGGTCCGTCAGTTGGGTGTTCTCGTCCAAGTGTACCAGCTGGTAGGCTGCGCGCGGGTCGCCATCCTTGGGCTTGCCCACCGAGCCGATGTTGAGCGCGTGGCGGTAGCGGGTTTCACCCTCGTGCTCGTAGGCAAACGTGCGGTGATAGGGCTTGTGGGTGTGCCCAAATAGCAGGATGTCGGCGTTGGCATCGGCCAGCACCCGCAGGAAGCTGGCCTCGGGCCGGTCCTCGAACAGGTACTCGTTAATTTTGCGTGGGGAGCCGTGCACCATCAGCAGGCTCAGCGTGTAGGGCTCCTCCTGAAAGTCCAGCCGCATGTGCTTGGGCAGGTAGCGTAGGTAGCGCCGCTCGTCCGGGCCGACGATGTGATTCGTGTACGCAATGCTCTGCGCACCCAGTCCCTTTTCCACATCGGTTTTGTAGGCGCAGCCGCAGTTCTCGCTGGCCAGCCCGATGCCCTGGTCGTAGTTGCCGGCCAGCGTCGGGATGCCGCGCCGCCTCACCTCGTTCACCACCTCGTTGGGCCAGGGGGCGTAGCCCACCAAGTCGCCCAAACAAAAAATCATGTCGGGGCGGCGCTGCTCCATATCGGCCAGCACCGCTTCCAGCGCCGGCAGGTTGCCGTGCACGTCGGAGAAAAAGGCAATTGTCATCAGAAACGAAGAAGAAATGCGGGGATTTAAGCAAAACGGCGCTGCCCTGTAGGGTAGCGCCGTTAAGAGCGGTTAGCAGCACCCGCCGCCTGGGGTGCAGCAGGCGGTTTGCAGTTGCGGGAGCGCAATCTGGTGTTCCGCAATGCCGCAGGCATCCTGTGCCAGGCAGGCCGTCTGTTTGGGCGTCAGCACGAAGTCCGTGCCGTCGAACGCAAGGCCGAATTTGCCAATGGTGTCCTGCTGGTATTCTACCTCGATGTCCAGGTCCTCGCTGCCGAGAATCTTCTCCGAGAGCTTCAGAATGTGCAGGAATTTCTGTGGGGCCAGTCGGTGGTCGTAGTCGCCGGCTTCCCACAGCTGAAAGTTGGCCACGGTTTCCCGACGTTCTACGCCGCCGCAGTCGATGAAATGCTTGCTCACTAAGCCTACTTCCGTCACGTGGAAGTGGGATGGCAGGTAATCGCCGGTGGGCAGGCGGAAGTTAACGGCGTCGAGTCCGGCCAGGGACTGCTTCATTTCGGAGATTTTCATGGGTTGGAGCGGTTTGGTGAAGGATATGGTTAGCAGCCACAGGCGTCGGCCGGCCCGCAGGCCGCGCTCGTCGTGGCCTCGATGAAAAAGGCCGTGAATTGCTGGTGCACCTGGCGCAGCAGTTCGGTATTCAAACAGTAACAGACGGTGAGGCCATCAATTTCCCCGCGAATCAGGTCCAGGGCTTTCAGCTCCTGCAGGTGCTGAAAGACGGTGGTGCGCGAGAGCGGCAACTCCGCCGCAATGTCCCCGGAAATGCAGGTTTGCTTACTGGCCAGCAACTGAATGATGGCCACCCGGGCGGGGTGAGCCAGGGCTTTGGCCACGCGGGCCAGCTGCTGTTGCTCAGTCGTAAAGGCCGTGGTTTTCGCGGTTGTCATAAAGAGGTCAGTAACTATGTCGTAAATATACGACATATTATGTCGCAAGTTTACGACATAAGGAAAATATTTTTCACAAGGCCAAAAAAAAGCCTGAGCCGGCGCCGCGCAACTGCATGGACGACACGGCTCAAGCCTATTTCAAGCGAATGACTAGCTACCTATTTTTTGGTGCAGCAAGCGGGCACACCTGCCAACGTGCAGGCCGTGCCCTTGTCCGGGCAGTTTTTCACCAAGGGGCACTCGGGGGTGCCTTTCAGGGGGCAGTCGGCAGCGGTCGGGCTGGTAAAGCCGAACAGGACACCGCCAGAGAGCAGCACCGCAGCACTGAACATCAACGCTTTGCCTTTCCTGGCTGGGTGGTTAAAACGCAACAGCCCGGCCCAGCGGATGATGTTAGCGGGAGAACGGACCGGGCGCCGTTAAGTAAAAGCGTTGCGTCGGTTAGGCTTTCTCGGCCTGGAACCCGGCGTCGGCCACAAGCGCCAGGACCTGCGCCTCGCTTAGGTCGGTGGTCACGGTTAGCACCTTGTTGGGGTTCTCCGTGTCCACTTGCCAGGAAGCAATGGCGGGCTCCCCGTTCAGGGTCGGCGTCACCGCGCGGACGCAGTTGGCGCAGTTGATGTTGGTTTTGAATTGAAGCGTGTTCATAAGAGAGAAGAAGGTGGAGCCAGCAGCGGCCGTTTCAAGTAAGTAACAGCGCGCCCGGCGGGGGCGTGCGCGCAGATGGTGCAGAATTAAGCAGGGGAGTTGCAGGATTTCGCTTCCCCACCGCCCCTATCTTAATAGTCAGCTGGCTTAGTTGTCGAGCAAGTTGACGAACACCCGCACGTAGTAGCCGCTCACAAACAGCAGGGCGATGCCGCTCACCAGCTGGATGCCCCGCCGCCAGCGGGTCGACTGCGCCAGCGCCGTCAGCGACTTGGCAAACACGCCGGCCAGCAGAAACGGTAGGCCCCGGCCGATGCCAAAGGCCAGGGCCAGCAGCAGCCCCCGCCCCACGCTGGCCTGCCCCGCCGCCACGGCCAGCAGCAGCAGCAGCGGCGCGGCCGAGGTGCCCAGGCTAAAGATGAAGCCGTACACGAACGTGCCGCTTAGCCCCGGTTTGCGCAGGGTTTGCAGCTGGTGGGGTTTCAGGTAGGGCCCGTAGAAAGCCACAACCGCGGCCAGCAGCGAAATGCCCGCCATGGCCAGGGCCCAGTACCGCCCAAAGGACTCGGTCAGGATGACGCCCAGCCGGCCGGCCACGGCCCCGAGCACCGTCAAACTCACCACGATGCCCAGGAAGAAGGCCACCGCCACGGGCAACCCGCTGCGCTTGCTGGCCGTTTCCGAGTTCGTGCTCACCAGGCCCGCCAGCCCGAGGCCCACGGGCAGCGAGCACGGGCACACGCTGCAGGCCACCACGCCGGCCACCACGGCCAGCAGAGCGGAGAAGCCCAGGCCGCCGGCCAGCGACGCGGCCGACTCGTGCAGGAAATCTTCTAAGCTCATTTGCCGGTGACGGTGGTCAGCGCGCCGGCCTTGTAGCCCTTGGCGTTGACGGCGGCCTGAATCTGCTCGGGCTTGACCTTTTTGGGGTCGTAGGCCACCGTGGCCGTGCGCTGCTCCAGGCTCACGGCCACCGTCGAGATGCCGTCGAGGCCCTTGAGGGTCTGCTTCACGTTGGAGACGCACGAGCCGCAGGACATGCCTTCGATGGGCAGCGTGGCGGTGGTGTAGCCCACTAGCTGGGCGGGTGTTTTAGCCGCCGGCGCTGCCTGCGAAGGCGTTTGCTGACCGCAGGCGGACGTGGCTAGGCTCAGGGTAAACAGGGCGCCCAACAGGACGGATTTAGAGGCGTTGAATGCGAACATGGGGAGGGAATGAGGAAGTAGTAAATTAGAGAAGACTGGTTGGAGCTTCGGTCAAGCCGGTGCCGGCGCCCGGGTTTCAGTGCGGAACAAGCGGACCGCCGCCAGGGCCAGTCCCGCTTCGAAAACGGTGAAATACAGAAGCGCGGCGGGCAAGCCCGTGCGCAGGGCTTCGCCGAACAGCCAGCTGCCCATGCCGAAGCCCACGAACAGGGCGAACACGTTCAGGCCCATGGCCTGCCCGGGCCGCTCCTTGCCCACGTCCGTGACAATGGCGGCCAGCAGCGGCTGCGTCAAATCGTAGCCCAGCGAAAGCACCGTCACGGCCAGCACGGCAACTGCCAGCGGCAGGTCGGCCCGCAGCAGCAGCGTGGCCAGGGCACTGATGGCCAGCCCGGCCGGAATCAGCCAGCGCCGGCCCCAGCGGTCGGCCAGCCGCCCGATGAACGGCCCCAGCAGAAAGCCCGGCAGGCCGTAGCCCACCAGCGCCAGCCCGATGCCGATTTCACCCAGCCCAAAGCGTTGCTGGAAATACAGCGCTAACCAGGTAAACACGCCGCCGTGGAAAATGCTGTTCAACAGTACGTAGACGTAGGTACGTGCCCCGCGCCCGCTGCCCAGCAGCTGCCCGTAGCCCGCCACCACGGTCCGCCAGGGGGACGGCGCGGCGGGCGGCGGAGCCGGGGTGGTCGGAGGCACCAGGCTCCGCCGAACAACGAACCAGACGAGCAGGCCCGCGGCGGCCACGCCCAGAAACAGGGCCCGCCAGCCCACGTAAGGTTCCAGCAGCACGCCCAGCGTAGAACCAAACGCGCTGCCGCCAGCCATGGCCCCAAACAGCCAGCCCAGCGCCCGGCCGCGCTCGCCGTAGGCAAAGCGCTTGCTCACGAGCACCAGCGCCATGGGCACCACGCCGCTTGCGCCCAGGCCGGTGACCAGCCGCCAGCCCACCAAGGCACCAGACGAGGAAGCCGTGGCCGTCAACGCCGTGAGCCCCACGAAAGCCAGCAAACTGCCGAGCAGGATGCGCGGCGGCCCCAGCCGGTCGGCCAGCAGGCCGTAAAACAGCGTAGCCACGCCGTAAGGAATCAGGTAAGCGGGCACCGCCAGCCCCACCGCCTGCGCTTCCACCCCAAAGAGCGTGGCCAGGCGCGGAATCAGGGGCGCCACCATGTAGGCCTGAAAAAAGACCACGAAGGTGGCCGCCGCCAAAGCCCACAGCAACCGCGGCGACGAAGCCCCTGTTGCGGCATTGGTGGCAGGGGTATCCTGTACTCCTGGAGTCCTCATACTTCCACGGCGGTAAAGCCGGATTCGGCCAGCGCTTCCACCAGCTGCTGCTGCTTGACTTGCCCAGGCTGGTACTGCACGTACACCTGCTTCTGCGCCACCTTCGGTTTCACTTCCTGCACACCGGGCAGCTTGGTGAGCTTGGCACTGATGGCCCCCGCGCAGCCCTCGCAGACCATGTTGGGCACGCTGAATTCCACTTGGGCCAGCGTGCTGGCCTCGGGGGGAGTTTCCTGGCCTCGGTCCAGCTTAATGGTGCGGATGCGCAGCGTGTTGAGCAGGATAGTGAAGATGCTGACTATCATCACCGCAATGGCCAGCACGGGGGTAATGTAGCCCAGCGCCGCCAGGCTCATGCCCACCACGTTGAAGAGCACGGCCACGAGCACGTTGCCGGTCATGGTCCGGTAACTGGCCTTGCCCAGCACGAGGGCGTTGACCACGTCGTCCAGCCGGTCGCCGATGAGGATGACGCCGGCCGACTCGATGGCCACGTCGGTGCCCGCCCCGATGGCAATGCCCACCTCGGCCTGCGCCAGGGCGGGGGCGTCGTTGATGCCGTCGCCCACCATGGCCACTTTGCGGCCCTGCCCCTGCAGCTTTTCGATGATGGCCACTTTATCAGCCGGCAGCAATTGGGCGTGAATCTCGTCGATGCCCAGCGCCCGGCCGATGGCCTGCGCCGCGCCGGTGGCGTCGCCGGTGAGCATGACGGTGCGGATGTTCTTCTGGGCCAGGCGGGCCATGACGTGCTCGGCGCCCCGGCGGGGCGTGTCCTGCAGCGCCACCAGGGCCAGCACTTCGCCGGCCCGGGCCAGCACCACCACCGTTTTGCCCGCCGCGTCCAGCGCCGCGATGCGGCTTTGCACGGCGGCGCTAAACATTACGCCGCGCTCCTGAATAAAGCCGGGCTTGCCGGCCAGTACTTCCGTGCCGCTGACCAGGGCCGAAACGCCCTTGCCCGGCGTGGCGCGGAACTGCTCGGTGGCCAGCTCCACCGCGCCTTCTTTCTTGGCAAAGAAGCCGATGGCCTGCCCCAACGGGTGCTCGCTCTGCCGTTCCACGGCGGCTAGCAGCGCCAGCGCGTCCAGGCGCTCGCCCTTAATCACTTCCACGTCGGTGACCGTGGGCCGGCCGTAGGTGAGCGTGCCGGTTTTGTCGAACACCAGCGTATCGACAATGGAAAGGCCGTAGAACACCTCGCTGGCTTTCACCAGCAGGCCGATGGAAATGCCCTTGCCGCCGGCAATGGCCGCGAGCATGGGCGTGGTGATGCCCAGGGCGCAGGGGTAGCCCATGATGATGGTCGTGACCAGGGCCAGCGTCGCCTTGTTGTAGTCGCCGGTTAGCAGCGCCCAGGCCGCGAAGGCCAGGCCCGCCACGATAAAGACCACCGGACCGTAGTAGTTCATGAGCTTGTCGGCCAGCAGCTCCACCGGGGGTTTGCGCTCGGCAATCTGGCTCATGAGCCGCACGACCTGGTTGAGGAAGGAATCCAGCCCCACCTTGGTCACGCGCACCTGCAGCGCCCCATCCAGGTTCAGGGTGCCGCCGATGACTTTGGACCCCGCTTCCTTGGTGGCCGGCACCGACTCACCGGTAAAGCTTGACTCGTCCACGCTGGCCTGGCCCGACACGACTTCGCCGTCCAACGGCAGCCGCTCGCCGGGGCGCACCTCCACGAGTTCGCCCACGGCCACGTCGCTGGTGAGCACTTCCACGGCCTGGTCGCCGCGCAGCACCCGGGCCCGCGGCGGCTGTAGGCTCAGCAGCTTGCGCACGGCCTCGGAGGCCTTTTTGCGGGTGTCGAGCTTGAAATAGGCGAAGAACAGGTGCAGCGACATCAGCCAGGCGGCCACGGGCAGGAAGTTGGGCCAGCGCGCATCCGTCAGCGAGAGGCTGCCGATGATGAACGAGCCCCAGGCCCCAGCCGAGAGCAGCACGTTGGCGTTGATGACCCGCTGGCTCAGGGCCATGAGCGTCTTGCGCAGGATGGGGTAGCCCACCCAGAAGAGCACCACCAGGGCCACGGTCAGGCTGAAATAGCCCCGGGTTTGCGCCGGCAGGCCGAACAGGTTGAGCGGGTCCACCAGCAGGTCGATGGCGGAGAGCACCATGCCGATGGTGCCGCGCTGCTTGATGACCTCGAACAGGTCCTCGTCGTTTTTGTACTGCTGGGTGTTGTTAAACAAATAGGGGAAAACCTCCGACCCAGGCGCACAGCTATCTGGTTTTCATGATTAGTATTCTGTTTGACAGTGTGTTACCCAGTATGTGACCAAAACGATAGTGTTAATGTTCGTTTTCGCTCGTCTTTTCCGATTGGGTTAAGGAGCGTGTAATCCTATCATCCCTCGCTACTCTTACGGCGCATTTGAACCTTATCACTAGCAGTCAAGCTAATTGGCATCCGAGTCGGAGGTTTTCCCCTGTTTGTTTAACAACACCCATCAGTGGCGTACTTGGGTTTAGCCGGCAGGCGTATTACCAGCACCACACGCGGCAGTGGAGCAGCGAAGAGCGCGAGCACTATGTGTTGGAGCAGGTCGCGCAGCTGCGCCAGGAGCACGGCCGTATGGGGGGCCGTAAGCTCTACCATCTGCTGGAGCAGAACTTACGCCAGCAAGGGATTAAAATGGGCCGGGATGCGCTGTTCTCGCTGCTGGCAGCGCATAACTTGCTGATTAGAAAGCGCCGCCGTAAGGCGTTGACAACCTTTTCCCGCCATCGCTTCCGCAAGTACCCAAACCTGATCCGGGAGCTGACCCCGCTGCGGCCTAATCAAGTCTGGGTAGCCGATATCACCTATTGGTTCACCCAGGCCGGCTGCCTGTACATCTCGCTGCTGACCGATGCCTATTCGCGCCGCATCATGGGCTTTGCTGTGGCCGAGACGCTGGCCACGGTACATGCGTGTCGCGCCTTGCAGATGGCCCTACGGCAGATCAGCAAACGGGTAGGACGGAATTTGATTCACCACAGTGACCGCGGCATCCAGTACTGTAGTCAGGAATACCTCAGGGCTTACGCATCAAAATCAAGACGCTGTAGTGAGGGCTGACCTTTGTCTCGTTAGACATCGTTAAGTTCTTCATGCTCAATCAACTTCTTGCTTCCTTTGCCACGCTTCCAGACCCGCGTTGCGCAGGCCGCACCCGGCACCGCTTGCTTGATATGCTGGTTATTGCCGTCTGCGCCGTGGTGGCCGGCGCGGAGACGTGGGTAGACATCGCGTACTACGGCCAGTTGAAGCAGTCGTGGCTGGCGACGTTTCTAGACTTGCCCGGCGGCATTCCCTCCCACGACACCTTCCGGCGGGTGTTCTCGCTGCTTGACCCGCAGCAGGTGGAGCAGTGTTTCCGCCAGTGGATGGCCACCGTCGCCCCGCCCTTACCGCGCGAGGTAGTCGCGGTCGATGGCAAGACCCTGCGGCGCTCGTTCGACCGCGGGCGGGCCCAGGGCCCGCTACACGTCGTCAGCGCGTTTGCCACCGAGCAGGGCTTGAGCCTGGGGCAGGTAGCCGTGACGGGCAAAGGGCAGGAGCTGACGGCTATTCCGGTGTTACTCCGCACCCTGCACCTGACCAATACGATTGTCACACTCGACGCACTTGGCTGCCAGCAGGCCATTGCCCGGCAACTGCTGGCCCAGCAGGCGGATTATATCCTGGCCTTGAAGGGCAACCAGGGCCGCTACCACCGTGCCGTCAAGGCCTACTGCCACGCCTGTTGTGTCGAGAGCTGGGCAGCATATCCCGCCGATTACGATGCCTTCGACCGCCGTCACGGCCGCTGGGTGCGGCGCCGGGCCTGGGTGCTGCCGCTGGGCAAGGAACTAGCCGGATTACACGCCTGGCCAGGCCTGCGAGCGATTATCGTAGTCGAAACCATCCGGTCGGTGCAGCATCAGCCGGGCACCCGCGCCGAGTGGCGCTACTACCTGACCAGCTGCGCAGATGCCCCGGCAGTGCTCATTCAGGCTATCCGTCGCCATTGGGCGATTGAAAACAGCCTGCATTGGGTGCTGGACGTGGTCTTCCGCGAGGACGAGGCCCGCAGTCGCGACCGGGTCGCTACCCGCAACTTTGCTGTGTTGCGTAAGCTGGCGTTTAATCTCCTGCAGCAGGGGAAGCACCCGCCTGGCAGTCTGCGGACCCGCCGCCGGAATGCGGGCTGGAGCGATAACTACCTGACCCAACTACTAACCCGCGCCCGCCAAAACGACCGTGCAACTGCTCCTTAGATTTGATGCGTAAGCCCTGCTAAAGTAAATGGAAGCAGGGCACTTCGGAAGCATGATATTCTGCCCTAATGGCTACTAAGCGGCCATTCCTTGGGGAGGAAAGAGATAAACATGTCAGCCAGATGGTAGCTTTCCATCACAGTATGCTGTACTGGCCATTCATTAAGCCGGCTATAACTTGATTTTAACGGGCGCAAGCTAACGTAGCACTTTAGAATGCGTTACCGTTTCTCGTCATATTTGACCAGCCACTGTTCTCCATCTCGATCTTCTATTGTGAAGCCGTCACGTAGATATACTTGCTGCAGATGTTGCTCGAAAGTATCGGCTTGCTTCTGCCGTTGGGCGTAAGGCCCAGGGTTATCATATATTTTTCGCACCTCACTTAGACGGTAGGTTACTGCAGCGGCAGCGGAAGGCGCTTGAGTCAATGCCTTTTTTTCGTTCCAGCGGCAGCTTTCGCTTGCTGATAATCCACCAACAGGTATTTCTCTATCAAGGCCTTGTAGATAGCGCCTGCGGGCTTCTTGATCTTGCCCTTACGGAACTGGTTGGTTACGATGCGTATTACGTAGGCAATGTAGTCTACTTCATACTCGCCGGCTTCCAGTTGTCGGTGGACTACTGCCAGGCTTCTTTCCCCGACGCCAATTTCTGCTAAAGTCCGAGCCCAAGCGGGCACTTCGACCAAGGGCGATTTTGTAGGCATGACTTCTCCGTTATGAGGAGCAGCTAGCAGAAATTTCACCTCCGACACAACTTTGCCTTGTTTCTGCAGCTCGTACGTGAACGGCATATCCGTCTGTTGCATCTCGGTCTGGGCCTTGTCCAAAATGCGGGTGCGTAGATTGTTGAAGCGTGGGTACTCGCCTTCCTGTAGATCTAGTAAGAAACGGAGTTGGGCAATTGTGATGGTACGTTCCTTGAAGGTGGCATACTCTTTCAGCAGCCAGTAAATGCGGTAGGAGTAAAAGCTCTTCAGCTTATTAAGCTGCTCCAGTTGCGCGAGGGTGAAGTTGCCACTCTCCCGCAACTGCAGTAGATAAGGCATAATCAGGGGGTTAAACGAGGCAACCACCCCTCCCCTATCGCTCTCGTAAGCGGCCTTCGCCATTAAGGGGATGAATTCGAAGTCAGGCTTTTTGCTCCGCTTCCGAGTACCCTGCTGCGTGTCGATTAGCTTCTCGATATAAAGCCGTCGGGAGGTAATGTTATTGCACATTTGCTTTACCTCATCATACGCAGATCCCCCCGTGCGCTCGTGGATAATCTCGGCCATCGGTACGAAATGCTCCCGAAACTGCTCATCCCCGGGCTCGATACGCGTGAGTAAAGAGATGAAGAGTCGCATTTCCAGAGGTACAAAACTGAACCTTGCGTTGATGAGTGCATTGTGCTGGGCAACCGTTTTGTCAACAATCGGGATCAAGGGCGATTTTGTAGGCATAAGGAAGGCAGCAAGGCGGTTTTGTAGGCGTCAAAGGGCGATTTTGTAGGCGCTAATCGTCGATTTTGTAGGCATGAAAGGGCGATTTTGTAGGCTTATTCCATTCCATGATACATATAATCAGGCCGTTACGGCTCCTGTAATTACTAATATAGTATAGGTAATCAGCTAGCTTGTTTAGGGCGATTTTGTAGGCATGAAAAGACGGTCGCGGTAAAAGCAAAAAAAAGTAATAAGCGAAAATTTTTGCGGCGCTTTTTATGCTTTTTTATACTGTAACTATTTGAGTTTCTTGCCATTCAGTCGATACTGTTCGTCTTCTGGCAGCGGCCGATCAGCTCCTTCCATCGTGTCTAGAAAAGCACAAAGTGCTGAATCAACTGCTTTCTTCAGCACCAGTCGGTCCCAGTACTCACTTTGCTTTAAGCGAACGTAGGTGCTGCGTCGCAGAAAGCTGCTGAATTTCAACCATTCTTCTTCCGTCGAAGTGGAAGCAGTAGTTTCCGGTTCGGACGAAGCAGCAGGGGTTGGGGCTACCTGCGGTAAGATGCTCCGGTTTACCCCGTATAGGAGCGCGTCATTCGTTAGCGATGGCGCCGAGGCATCCAAGTCATCCCCAAAATTTGGTTTCTTGCTCTGCTTGCTCATACTCGGGCAATGATTTCTTGGGTAAGCGATTCGTAATCAGTGGCGCCATTGCTCTCGGGCGCCCACCGGTAGATGCTCTGCTTCTTTATCTGAGCTTCCGCCAGCGAAACGTTTTCACGAATAGTGGTTTCCATGAGCAGCTTGGCCTCAGAATACTTGGAGTCAATCAGGGCCACAATGTCATGATGAAGCTTTTTACGGTAGCGGCTACTGTACTTGGTAAAGAAAATACCTCCTATAGTCAGATTGGGGTTATAGAGGTCTTTCACCCGCTCGCAGGCTTGCATGAGCTTATTGAGCCCTTCGTACCCAAAGTATTCCGGTTGACACGGAATAAATACCGCGTTACAAGCTACCAGCGCCATGTACGTAAGGGCAGATAATGAAGGCGGGGTATCAATCAGACAGTAGTCATACTGGTCCTGCAGAGGTGCCAACCCCTTCCGCAGGATACTCTCGTAGCCTAATTGCTGGCCAACCATTTTTTCTAGATAGTCCAGATCCGGGGTAGCGGCCACTAAGTGCAAGTGTTCCTCTATCGCCAGGACAACGTCGGTCAACTGAGCTTTTTTCTCTAAAACCAATCCTAGATCCGGATAGCCTGCCGGCAAGCGGAAGGCAAGGGAAAGATTACGCTGGGCGTCGCAATCAATTAAGAGCACGCGGTAGCCGTCACGTGCCAAGGTTTGAGCCACGCTAAGCGTAGACGTAGTCTTTCCGACTCCCCCCTTGTGGTTAGCAAATACAATAATCTTCATGGTGCAGCACACGCTTGATCTGACAGCAATAATAAAGAATTAAAACTTCCTCGACTTCTGTCACCTGCCAAGCTTCCTGAGGAAGTTAAAGAAGTCTGACATGTTTAGCTTCTTAAAGAAGTCTAACATGTTTAGCAAGTCAAAGAAGTTAAAGAATCAAGTGTTCTTAGGCTTCTTAAAATTCCTCAAGAAGTTCAGGAAGTTAATATACTAGACTCAGTCGCTCACCAGATTAAATATTCATCTGTTTTACAGTGGGTTACTAACAGGACCGGGCTGACCTGTTGCTATTGTTGATGAATAACGAAAGAGCCGCTGAACCGTCATAGCAGCATATTTTTTTCCGGCGGCTGTACGAAACATGGCTGCGTTTAAATGCGCTGCGATTTGACGAAACGTCAATCCTTGGGCGCGTAGCAGAACCACGAGGCTGGTTGCCTGTTGATTCTGCGGCGTGCGCTGGCGCTGCTGCCGGCGAGCGGCAGCCCCTTTCAGCCGGGCTTCCTGCGTTAGGTTCTGGGGGCTGCCTAGCTGTTGGCCCCGCGCCTTCTTCGCCTGCAGCGCGTCCTTCGTGCGCTTGCTGATGGTTTCCCGCTCGTGCTGGGCTATCACGGCAAAGATGCCAACCGTGAGCGTATTGGCATCGGGCATGTCGCAGGCAAGAAAGTCGACTCCGGAATCACGCAACGCGAAGATGAAGCCAGCGTTGCGGCTCAGGCGATCCAACTTGGCGATGAGCAACGTGGCGCCTTGCTGCTTAGCAGCCGCCAGTGCGGCCTTGAGCTGGGGCCGGTTGTTCTTCTTGCCGGACTCTACCTCGATGAACTCCTGCAGCAGTCGCCCTCCGGCTGGCACATAGGATTGCACCAGGTACTGCTGTGATTCCAGGCCGAGGCCACTGGCGCCCTGGCGGGCCGTGCTTACCCGGTAGTAGGCAATGTAGGTACGCATGGCTTACTCCGATTCGTCACCATGTAAAGTCTCCATCTCGATCTTATCTAGGCGCTGAATTGGTTCGGGCTTGCCTGCTTCCGCGACGCTAGTGGCTTGCTCAGGTCCGTACAGCGTATGTAATTCACGAGTGGCACTGGTAATGCGGTAAGCGGTCTTGTCCTTGCCTCTTCGCTTATACCGTGCCTGCTTTAGCACATGCGCTGCCTCGTACTCGATGCGGAGCTTCCAGCCCAGCAGCGTATAAGTCGTATCTAGCTGCTGGTGGACAACAACATCCTGGTCCTGAGATTCAGGGAGTTTAGAAGGATCTTCTACCACAGCATCGACGTACCCTTTAAACGCCTTGGATACCCGCGTTTTCATCTGCAAGATATAGCTCAGTTCCGCCGCTGTGTCTATGTCGTCGCCTGTGAGCTTGAACCGTCGAAATCGGATGTTGAACCCCTTCTCCACTACCTGAAGGGTCTGCATGTTCCTCTCTAAGCTTTCTCCTTGTTTGATAAAAGGAAGGCCCCGAGGTGTTTCCTCCTTGCTCCAGATACGCTCTCCATCTTCATACAAAGCGATTCCTTCCCCCCTGCCTAATGACTGTAGAATTCTGGCATGTAGCAGGCCACTATCAACTGAATCAGTATAGCGATGCCGACGAGAAACTGTAGCCGAGTACTTAAAGCCTTTCGCGTGAATGTTCTTCTTGGGTACACGGATCTGAACCTTGTGCAGATCCGTGTACACCAAAAAGTCTACCTGCTCAGGGCTGGAGTAGATGCGTAAGGTGGCATCGCGGATGCAGAGCCCTCCGGTAAACTCAATATCAACTGTTTTCTCAATGGTATGGGAGCGTACAAACACCAATGAGCCCATTTCCAAGCCCAGGTTTACGCCCCCTACCCGCCATTCAAAATCAACCAGTTGGGAAGGACCTATATGATACGCCAGGCCCGACAACCCTTGTTGAAATTGAGTAAGCGATGCGCGCCCGTCCTCGCGAACGGTTAGGGTCACTTGCCCCGCTACCTCTCCCTGTACTCCAGTAAGCTGCGAGATATGATACCCGTTCTCGCTAGTCTTAATCGTTGGGTTAAGCCCGAGATTACGCAGGAACTGCGTCGTTGGCCCCAGTTCAATCCCTCCCTTTTTTAAGGCGGGTACCGCAGTATCCTTCAGGTCCTGCAGCAGGTCGGCAATTAACTGTTCCCCGGTAGATTGAATGTAGGTGACGTTGTGGCGCTTGAGCCAGTCGATGCGGAGCTGACTCAAATTGGGGGAAACTAGGTAGGCCCCGCGCATATTGCCTTTTACCGCATCCAGGATGCGCTCAAATAAGACCAGTACATTCGGGTCTTCCAGGCCGTAGCCAACGAAGAGCAGAGTTTTACTCGCCATAAGCGCCTGGATGGCACCCCACAGCAGGTGGTCGGCCTTGGAGTAAAATGCCCGGTAGTCTTCCTCCGTAATCAGCAGACGGTTCAAGTCCTCCAGGCTGCCATGCACCTTATACAGAGTAGGTTTATTTGGTTCCTGATACGGTATCTGCTCACCGTTGGTAACAATGTGAAGTTTATCCTGGCCGTACGCCTGCTCAAAGAGCGAGTCGTAGTTCGTAGTAACGATATGCTCGAAGAAAGGAATGGTAGCCACCTGCTGATGAGTCTTTAGTGACTTGGGCCGCGCAGAATATACGGCCTTTACCTCTTTGCGCAACTCGTGCAGGCGCCCGTTAAACAGGTTGACGAACAGACTGGCAAAAGCAGGTAGCGGCATGTTAGGATAACCGTCTGCATCCAGCGAGGGGGCATACTCCCGGGCCTGCTGCTGCTGGGCTTTGCTGAGCGTATCAAACAGGTGACGTACCAAGCCGCCGCCCATGGGGTAGCCGGCATACTTTGAAAACCCGGCTCCAGCCCACAGGACAACCTCCCGGTTGCGTATAGTCTTAAATAAGGTTTCCTGATCCATACATACTGGGGGTGTTTGGGGATAGGTGTTATTTCTGGTTGTTGTCGTGCACTAGAAGGGCGACCTCGCCGACTACCTGGGCCGGGTGGTTGGGATAAGCGTTCAGTTCAGGATTAAGAATGTAGAGGGCATTTACCCACTGATTAATAGAACCGCTCTCCTTGGCCTGGGTGCGCACCTGCTGGGCAATGTTCTGCTGCATGGCAGCGGAATACTCGCGAAAGTGTTTCATGGGGTAGTTTACGTGCTGGTAGGTGAAGGTAGCGGGTTTGTAACAGATCACAAACGGGCGTTTATGATCCGTTACAAACGGGATAATGGAGATCTTCTAGAAGGGGGATAGCAGAATGGGTACTACCCGATGTCCCCCATTCCCCAAGGACCGAAAAGCAGATTACTCGGCAACACTGCCGGTGGCGCACCATTGGAAAGCGCCGCCAGTCCGCTTAATAGTGCAGCTGTTATAACACTGGTCCCAAGCCTTGAGTACGATTACAGCCCCTGAACCAGTTCAGCCAGGGAAATGCCATAGTAGCGACACAGAATAACCAGCGTGCGAATGGTCATGTTCGCGTGCTGGGCTTCCAGGCGCCCAATGTGCACGCCGGTAGCATCATATACCTCTTGCTGGGTGTACTGGCGGGAGCGTCGCAGCTGCTGTAGCCGTCGCACAATTTCACTCGTAATGACCTCGCCGGGTAATGCCTCCATGGAGGTGGCAAGGTGAGGGAGGCTGTTGTAGTCGACAATGACATATTTGTAATTATTTTAATACCTTGTTTTGGCCACCCGCGTCCGACAGGGCTACACAACCACGTATTTTCAGGTCTTTAGCAGCCCATTCGTCTCTGCTCGGCACCTCCACAACAACTTCTTTCACTTCTTCTTGTCTGCTCTTATGAGTCACGTACAGAAAATCAGAATCATCATTGACGCCGAACTGCAGGATCGAGTGCCCACTGTTCCCGCTCAGCATGTGTCACCCGGAGACCAGGAGGGCTACGGGTATGAGCAGGCCTTGTTCAATGCATTGCGGGCTGACCCGGTACGCTACGCCGAATTTATTAGGATACGCGCTATTAACACCTTGGAAATACTGGGGATGAACAATGAAATTTCTAGTTTAGCCCAGATCCGTGACTCGTATACAGCTGGAATACAAATGCTGACAAGCTTTCTTTCAACCTTGCCCCAACCGGCGCAGGAATACTTGCAAGATGGCTTGATCAAGGGATGGATTATGGATGATCCAGATAGTATTTATAATACTGTAGAAGTAAAGCCGCTGCAATTAACAGTTGAATATCCCACTCGGCAAGAGTAAGTAATAACTCCTGTTATTAAAATGTAGGTGGATAGTATATTTTACTACCCACCTACACTAGAATTTAACTATGGGCATTCATTTTTTCTAATAAATCCTTGAACTCATAAACTATCCGTAATTCTTCAGAACTTAGGTGCACATTGCGTTGCATCGCGGTGATGCTTTCGTGTACCGCTGAAATAAAGGCCCGCTTGGATCGTTGAGGCTTAAAAAACAAGTGCGCTAAAAAATTATCCGGAATAAGCTCTTCCTCATTTTCAACAGCAACGCTAAGGTTACTATCTGCGTCTTCCAATGCGTATTCCGTAGGAACTAATTCGCTTGGTCTGTTTACTACTTGATGTGCCCGGCGTCGAATAGCGTAAAAGGTCACAGAAGCGCTTTGGTTCAGCCAATCGTCATCTACGTCCAGATAATAGCGCAAATTCAGTATCGACAAATGTCCTAACCACAATCGCAACTCTTCCAGCCCCAGGCCTGCCTTGTAATAACGGGTGGCCAAGGTCACGCGAGCCCGGTGGCTGCGAATCGGTCCTTTCTCGTCAACCGTGTCGAGTTGCGCTTTCCGGCACAGCAGCGGAATTAGTACGCGGTTGAGGTACGTCTTAATCAGCCCGCGCCCTTCCCATTCAAACAGAAAATCGACGAGTTCTCCTGTTGTTTCGTCTACACGCTGTGGGCCAGCTGGCCGCTCCGCTTCCCAGGCTTGGATAGCTTCTGCTGGATAATATTCAACTGGCTTGTCAAACTCTCCGCACGACTTGTTCACGGGAACATGCAGCAAACACACGTGTTGCCACAGATCTTGTTCCTCCTCAGTCGGCGAAGGGAGTGGGCGGATACACCCTAGAGGCAGGCGCACAATCTCATCTGTCCGCAGCCCCCCAAACAGCCAGACCAGCGCGATAGCGCGCACCAACGTGAGAGGATAGGAAGCTTCGTGCGCAGAAACGTCGGCTTGTTCCCGCAAGCTCAGTAGATCTTCCTGCGTTAGAGACATTCCTGCCTGTTCCAGTTTTTCCCAATTAGCATCCGAAAGAGCCTTGGGATAGGGTTTTACTGCGTTTAAAATATTGCGCGGGGTTCGGAAAGCGCTATCCGGCTCAAAAGTCAGCGTGAAGAAATTATAGTCTTGCCCATCATTTAGGAAACTTCGAATCAGACTGAACAGGTACGCTTTGGTGGAGGCCGCATACTCTTTGCCCGGCCCCGTAGCAGGAAGTTGATTCGGCGGCGTGATGGTCCACTCGTTGGTTCGCATCTTACTGATAGCCGAGGCAATTCGCCGAGCCATGTTAGCTGTCCATTGCGAAGGCATGATACGGTTGGGGTAGGTGGCAACTACATAGCGCAACATTTTCGCCAGTAGAGATCGCATGTGCGGTTGCGCACTTTTTCGGCCTTGGTACTTGGCAAGCCATCGGTCCAGCAATTTGCCTAAGGGTTCCGGTAATCCATCCTTTCTAACCCGTAGCTCCAGGGGCGCAAAGCCAAAGGCGGCTTCCGTGACAATGCGTAGTCGCCGCAATATGTGGTACAGTTGCACACAGGCCGGTTGCAATCCTGCAAAGCCAACAGGATTCGCGTAGACCTGTTTTAGCACGGGGAGCGTCAGCTTCTCCACCTGTGGATTGCGATTACGCAGCAGAGCTAAACACAAGCAGCTCGATAGCCCGGCTATGTTTAGATACGACCACTGCGTTTTCTCTTTAAACGCTTCTTCAAGAACGCCTTCAGCGATCCAAACCTGCTGTTTGCCAAAGATGCGTTTGGCGGAGCCTACTACATCACAATCCGTGACCAGAAGATGGATATCAATCTCGCCAAACAGGTAAGCACAATTCATGATGCAAGGGCGTAGGTTGATTGTCACATTCAACCAGTCAGCCAAAAACGCGTGATGCCGGTCTTGGAAGTGCTGCGTATTGTAGCCAACAATTTCTACCCACGTCGCCTTGTCCCACGCCCACATCGCTGTCTGACGCACATGCATTTCTTTGAGCAACAGCGCGCAGCAGCTGTACAGTAGTTTCTGATTCGTATCATGATATTTACAATAAGTGATCGCCTCTTGCACAGGATCTACCAAGCGGTGCAGTAACTGCAGCTTCTGTTGCTGTAGCCGATAATACGGGATGGCTGGTTTTGGAGGGGAAGGAATGAGGTGGTCTAGAGAAGGCGGACAGAAGAAGGACGTATATTTCTTCTGTTATGGCAGCAAAAACCAGCGGGTCGTCGCCCGACAAACGGCGTAAATACGACGAGGCGTTCAAGGTCGAGGCCCTGCGCTTGGCGTCCGAGAGCCGCAGTACGCAAGCCGC